>AQSA01000001.1 GCA_000402815.1 Candidatus Neomarinimicrobium atlanticum
ATGCTTTTAATTTAAAAAAAAAAATTACTTTAGCATCGGTTATTTATAATAAAAGAACTACAAAGAATTAAAACTGCTCTTCTTCTGTGGAACCATCCATTGCACTAGTTGAAGACTCTCCAACAATACAATTATTGACTGCATCAAAATATCCTGTTCCCACTTCTTGTTGATGAGCTGAAAAAGTATATCCCTTATCATGGTCCGCAAATTCTTTCTCCTGAAGCTCTACATAAGCAGTCATACCGTCTTTAACATATTTTTTTGTTAAATCAAACATACCATGCCACATAGAATGAATTCCTGCAAGTGTAATAAACTGGAATTTATATCCCATTGCACCTAACTCTCTTTGAAACTTAGCAATAGTTGCGTCGTCTAAATTTGCTTTCCAATTAAATGAAGGTGAGCAATTATAAGCTAACATCAGCTCAGGATGATCTTTCTTAATTGATTCTGCAAATTTCTTTGCTTCTTCAAGATTTGGTTTTCCTGTCTCACACCATAGTAAATCTGAATATGGCGCATAAGACAACCCTCTAGAGATTGCTTGATCAATGCCAGGCTTTACACGATAAAACCCTTCTGAAGTTCTTTCTCCAGTTACAAACTCGGTGTCTCTTTCATCAATATCTGATGTTAGTAAATCTGCTGCATTAGCATCAGTTCTTGCCACCAACAACGTTGGTACATTTGAAACATCTGCAGCCAATCTAGCTGCAACAAGCTTATTAATAGCTTCTTGGGTAGGAACAAGTACTTTTCCGCCCATATGACCACATTTTTTTACACTCGCTAATTGATCTTCAAAATGAACTCCAGCTGCTCCAGCTTTAATCATATTTTTCATAAGTTCAAATGCATTCAATACTCCACCAAACCCTGCTTCAGCATCTGCAACAATTGGAGTGAAAAAATCAAATTTTGGATTACCATTTGATGTCATCCATTCAATCTGATCAGCTCTTTTAAAAGAACTATTAATTCTTTTTACAAGCGATGGTACAGAGTCAACAGGATATAGTGATTGGTCAGGATACATAGCTTCAGCGCTATTATTATCAGCAGCTACCTGCCAACCAGAACAATAAATAGCTTTTGCACCAGCTTTCACACCTTGAATTGCTTGGCCTCCAGTTAACGTTCCTAGGCAATGAACATAATCCTCTTCTTTTAACATTTTCCATAGCTTTTCAGCTCCAACTCTAGCTAAAGTATATTCTGGCTGTAGAGACCCTCTTAGTTTTACTACTTCTTCTGCAGTATAAGGTCTTTTCACATGAGACCATCTNTTGTTCATTTCCCAATCATTTTTTAAGTCTAAAACTTGTTTTTTTAAATCCATTTTATAGTTCCCCGTATGCTTTAAGTGTTAAAAAATCTTCTAAATTTTCTGATAAAGTAATCTCTTCTAATATAGCTTTGGCTCTAGTGAAATTTCCATTATAAAAACTATCATCTCCTACTTCATTTTTGACATTCTGAAATTCTTCTTCAAGACAAGAAAGGAAGAGATTTTTATCGACAATCTTACCGTTATCTAATTTATTTTTATGTTTTATCCATTGCCATATAGATGTCCTAGAGATTTCTGCGGTAGCAGCATCTTCCATCAATCCATAAATCGCTGCACAACCAACTCCACCAATCCATGACTCTATATATTTTAAACTAATTCTAATATTTAAACGTAAGCACTTTTCTGTNCTAGCTCCTTTATACCCAGATAATAAGTCATCAGCTGTAATTCTNTCCTCCGTCATAAAATTCAACTGATTAGTTTGTAAGTTTTTAAAATTTTCATTAAAAATCTCATTTACNAAATCAGCAAGTCCGGGATGTGCTATCCAGGTTCCATCATGTCCGTTTTCGATTTCAAATAATTTATCTTTTTTTACTTTACTTAAAATCTTTCTATTTTCTTCATGATCTTTAGATGGAACAAAGGCAGCCATTCCACCCATACCGAATGCACCTCTTTTATGACATGTATTTACTAAAAGAGTAGAATAAGATGATAGGAATGGTTTATCCATTGTAATTAATTGTCTGTCCGGTAATGTTTTTTCTGGAAATGCTTTCAATGTTTTGATATAGCTAAAAATATAATCCCACCTACCGCAGTTTAATCCGACAATATGATCTTTTAAATAATATAAAATTTCTTCCATTTGAAATACTGCTGGTAGCGTCTCTATTAAGCATGTAACCCTTACTGTGCCTCTATCCAGATCCAGCTCATCTTCACAAAAACTAATTACCTGACTCCAAAGCTCTGCTTCTTTATAAGATTCTAATTTTGGAATATAAAAATAAGGTCCTGTACCAAAACCTTTTAGTGCTTCATGGTTATGAAATAAATACATTGCAAAATCTACTAAAGCCCCATACATCNATATTCCATCTAGACTAATATGCTTCTCTTTTAAATGAAGTCCTCTTACGCGACACATCAAAGTGGCGGGATTAGAATTGAGATTATATTTTTTTAAAGTAACTCTATGTTGAAACGATATTGTTCGATGTGCAGCATCTCTCATATTAATCATTCCATTTTGAATATTTTCCCAGGTAGGTGAAAGAGAATCTTCAAAATCTGCCATGAAAACATTTACATTAGAATTCAAAGCGTTGATTATCATTTTTCTATCAACCGGCCCAGTGATTTCTAACCTTCTATCAAGTAAATCATGCGGTACATCTCTAACCTTCCAAACTGAATCACGTATTTCTTTAGTATTGGGATCAAATCCAGGTAAAATTCCAGAGTCAACTAAAGATTGATTTTTCTCTCTATCAATAAGCAAATCATCAATTTTCTTATTAAATTTTTGATGAAGTTTTTTGAGTAGTNATTGTGCATCACTAGAAAAAATATCCGCTCCTTGCGGTGAGATTTCTTTTAAAAAATGTAGAATAACCTTCCCCCTGTTAAGTTAAACTTAAAAAATTGTAAGTATCAAATTACCAAAAAAAATGAGAAACTATTATAATTTTTTAGCCATGGCTTCGCCTTCAGCCAAATCTACCTTAGAAAATACATAAGCACCTAATAAAAGTAGTACAATGATCGACTGAAAACCAATNCGAGCTGCGAGCTCTTGATCTGCGATAGCATTATTTATTAGCACTGTAGCAGAGCCCATAATTAAAGGCCCAAATACTGCAGCAAACTTACCCCACATATTGAAAAATCCGAAAAATTCACCAGATTTATTTTCAGGAATAATGCGAGAATATAAACTCCTACTAAGTGTTTGAATGCCACCTTGAAAACAGCCAATAAGTACTGCTAAAATATAGAAATGCCATGCTTCTGTAACAAAAAATGCACCAAGAACAATAAAGACATATGCAAAAATAGCTGTATAGATTCCATTTTTGATCCCGACTTTATCTGAAAATTTTATATAAAGCAATGTGGCAAAAAATGCAACAAATTGCACAAGGACAAGCGCTCCCATAATAGCGGTTTCACCAAATCCTAAATTAATACCAAAATTTGCCGCCATCCTTACGGTCGTATCTACTCCATCAATATAAAGCCAATAAGCCAGTAAAAAAGTAGCTACTACTTTTAAATTTTTAATTTCATTAAAAGTAGATTTAAACTGAGCTATGCCTTCTCTAATTGAATCCGCAATACTTTTTGTTTCAAGTTCTCTTTCTTCTTCTACAAATAGCATAATAGGTATTGAAAATAATGCCCACCATATTCCAACAGATATAAAAGACCATTGAATTGCACTAGTACTATTTGCTAAACCAAAGGATTCGGGATAAGATAACATTAAAAAGTTAACCACAATAAGTATACCACCTCCAAGATATCCTAATGAATACCCTAGAGCAGAAACATAATCTACTGTCTGCTCGTTACTGACACTTGGCAACAAAGAATCATAAAAGGTATTGGCACCAGAAAATCCAATAGTCGCAAAAATATAAACCAATAAAGCGATCGGCCACATACCTTGAGCAACAAATCCTAAGCCTACTGTCATCACAATACCCAAAAATGCAAAAAATATTAAAAATCTTTTTTTGTAGCTTCCTCTATCTGCAATTGCACCAAGAAAAGGTGCTAACAGCGCAACAACAATTGAGGCTAAAGAGTTTCCTAGCCCTAAATAAAAAGTACTAATTGATAAATTACTTGGATCTGACCAATATTGAGAGAAGAAAATAGGAAAAAATCCTGCCATGACAGTAGTAGCAAATGCTGAATTTGCCCAGTCATATAAAGCCCAACTANAAATTTTTTTTTGATTCATTATCCCTTCCTCACAGACAACTTAATTGTTATACCGTCTAAATCAAAAGATTCTCTAAGCTGATTATGNAAATATCGCTTATAAGCAACAGTGATCAACTTAGGATAATTGCAGAAAAAAGCAAATATTGGTGGAGAGTATTGTACCTGCTCTATAAACTTCAGTTTTATCGACTTTCCTAGTGATGCTTGAGGCGGATGCTTTCTAACCGCCTTTACAAGCCATTCATTTAATACTTTTGTACCAATTTTATCCCTTTGCTTTTCAAATACCGTCCAAGTTTCAGATAATATATTCGAAATACGTCTTTTTGTTAAAGCAGATACAAAAAGTACTGGATAGTATTGGATTAAAGGAAATTCATGAGCCATCTCTTCCTTAAATATTTCTGCTGAAATATTTTTATTAGCTGTTAAGTCCCATTTATTAACTAGAATTACCATCCTCTTTCCTCTACGAATGATCTCACTAGCAATTGTTTTTTCTTGTTTTGTAAAACCTTTTTCTGCATCTATGACAAGCAAAACAACATCCGATCTAATTAATGAGTCAATCGCTCTTAGTGAGC
This sequence comes from Candidatus Neomarinimicrobium atlanticum, assembly GCA_000402815.1. GTDB lineage: Bacteria > Fidelibacterota > Marinisomatia > Marinisomatales > Marinisomataceae > Marinisoma > Marinisoma atlantica. The sequence continues at coordinate 4,843 of AQSA01000001.1, forward strand.
TATAATACTCAATATCATCATCAACCTTACTTCTCTTTCTCAATCCCGCAGTATCTACAATCTTAATTGAATGTCNATGCCATTTGATATGAGTATCGATAGAATCTCTTGTTGTTCCAGCAATATCTGACACAATTGCCTGCTCTCTTTGAATCAAAGCGTTAAGAATAGATGACTTACCAACATTTGGCATTCCAACAATAGATATTGACATAGATTCTTCATCCATATCATCAAAATCTTGCCCTTCAAGGTCTTCATACGCAAATAAGGTGTCCAATACATCTCCTACACCTGCTCCATTTAACCCTGAAATTGGTACAGGCTCCTTAAGGCCTAAACTAAAAAATGGATTTATTCTATCAGTATGATCTGGTGTATCGCACTTGTTTACTGCCAAAACATAATTTTTACTAGAATGTCTAACCATTTTCGCTAATTGACTATCATTTGGATTTAGTCCATCCTTTCCATCAACCATAAAGATGATACCATCACACTCATTNAAAGCCTCAATAATCTGCTCTTTAATTTTTTCATTAAAAATATCTTCATTTGAGCTTACAAAGCCTCCAGTATCAATAATATCAAATCCTTTATTAAGCCATTCACCTGATGCATAAATTCTATCTCTAGTTACACCTTCGACTTGATCAACAATAGACGTTCTTTTTCCTGACAGTCGATTAAAAAGTGTTGATTTTCCGACATTTGGTCTTCCAATTATGGCAATTCTGGATTTTTTACTCATGTTGTTGAATTATACAACTATCGTAATTGTTGTGCTATAGAATTATTTTAGCAAAAAAATAAATAATTCAATCCAAAGAACGAATGTAACAAGCAATGAATATTGAAAAGGAATTCTTCTTTTAGATATTTTTGGATTAACTGTTCGGATATAATAATGCCATACTCTTAAAACAACATATAGCCATGCTAAAGTTAAATTAAATAAAGATACATTGTTGACAGTATATGCACATAAACAAAAGATTAAAAAAACTACTGGAGCCTCAAAAAGATTTTTATACAGCTCTCTTGAAGCTTGGATATCATTTGGAATTTCTTGCCAGCCTGGCATATACTTTAACCATCTGGGATCTAACTTTTTATTTAACACTGACTTTCTTATTAGCATTGCATTAACAACTAAATGAACATGCATCATTAGAACTAAAGGAAAAATTGGAAAAAGAATTAAAGCAGGATCTAGATTACTGCCCAAGATAAACTCGTAATGGTTCACTTCTTGTTTTATGAGCTAATCTTCTAATAGCTTTTTCTTTAATTTGTCGAACACGTTCACGTGTTAAGCTAAACTGCTCTCCAATTTCATTTAGTGTGAAAGATCTATCGCGATTTATACCAAAGTACATTTCAATAACAGCGCGCTCTCTGTCAGTTAAAGTGCTTAGCGCTGAAGCAATTTCTTCTTTCATAGATGTATCCATTACTTTGTTATCAGGATCTTTTTCTTGCTCATCTTCAATAACATTGATTAGCGAGCTATCTTCTCCTTCTGCGAATGGAGCATCTAAAGAACTATGTCTTCTTGAGTATTGCAAGGCATTGAATACTTCTTCGGTTTTAACTTCAAGCTGATGACTAATCTCTTCTACTTTTGGAGGTCTACCCATTTCAGCTTCTAGCTTTTCTGCTGCTTTAGTAATCTTGGTGATAGTTCCCACTCGATTTAAAGGCAATCTAATTAAACGACCTTGTTCAGCTAATGCCTGCAGTATTGCCTGTCTAATCCACCAAACTGCATAAGAAATAAATTTGAATCCACGTGAAGGATCAAATCTCTTAGCGGCCTTAATCAGACCTAAATTTCCTTCATTAATAATATCAGAAAGAGATAGACCATTTCCCTGGTATTTTTTAGCAACAGATACTACGAATCTAAGATTAGCTTCTACTAATTCTTTCATCGCTTGCTTGTCACCNTTTTCAATACGAACAGCTAACTCTACTTCTTTTTCAGGAGCTAATGGTTCATACTGTGAGATTTCAGAAAGATACATACTGATGGTACCACTAGAAACTTTTGATCTTCTAATTCTTTCAGCTGCTCTCTCTTTTGCATTTTTCATAGCTTCAGCTTTTTCCAGTCTCATTAAATCTGCTTGTATTTCCTTGTCAGATTTAGCTACTTTCTTTGTTGCAGCTTTCTTTTTTGGAGCTTTCTTTTTTGGAGCTTTTTTTGTAGGAGTCGCAGACTCCATTTTTAGAATTTCTTGCTCTACGCTTAATAATTCTTTTTTAAATGCTTTTTTCTTAGTTTTTTTTACAGCCAATTGATGATTTCCTTTTGATAAAAAATAATTGTTTTCACGGCGTAAAATTTAACAAATCCTGACTATTTTCCAAGGTATTTTATTTATCTACATCATGTAGAGCGTCGTCGAGATTTTTAAATTTAAACTTAAATCCACTCTCTATTGTTCTCATTGGCAAGGTCTTGGGTCCATACAATACCATTTCACTCATGTCTCCAGCCATTCTTGTAATAAAGCTTGGAATAAATAATATCCATGGAATAATACCTCTATAATGTTTTCTAATTGTATTATAAAAGTCCTTATGTGTAATTGCTTTAGGAGAAATTAAATTAAAAGGACCTTCAAGATTGCTATCAAGAGCATGATGAATAAATCCTACAACGTCATCAATATGAATCCATGGAAAATAATTATTTTTTATTCCAGGAATTGGAATTGAGAAAAAAGATGAGAGGCCAATTAATAAAGAGAATTTCTTTGTAAGAACCATTCCAATTCTAAGATGCACAACTCGCATACCTTGATTTGAGAATATTTCACAAGACTTTTCATTCAATTGACATACTTTTGATAAAAAGGAATCTCCGCTCTTAGAAGTTTCATTGACTTCACTATCATAGTGCATAGTCTTTTTACTATAAAACCCAATTGCAGAAGCATTGATTAATAGATTACTATTTATTTTATTTTTTACTAAAAATTCTGACAAAGTTTTTGATAAATTTATTCTACTATCTAAAATTTTTTTCTTTGCATTTTCTGTCCANAATTGAGCTACAGATTCTCCGCTAAGCTTAATAACAGCATCAATATTTTTTAACAATTCTACATCTGTAGATTTCCAATCGACAAAACTTACTTGGCTATCAAACTTCTTTTTATGCTTTAATGGATTTCTAGATAAAATAATGACGCTATGATTTTGCAATAATAAAGAATTAACTAATCGAGATCCAATTAACCCCGTACCTCCAGCAACAAGAATTTTCATTTTTTGGCTAATGCACTCATTACTTTTTTGATTTTAGCTTGAGTTTCAGCNCTAAACCAATTACTAATTAATATTTCATAATCAAAATCNGTCTCGTGCATTAAAGATTGTTTTAATCTAACAAATGGTTCTCCTGCATTGATATAAAACCCTGCTAATTTTTTTGCTCTTTTAAGAGCTTCTGAGGTTGCTCTCTTTTTACCAATAAAAGGGTTTCCTATATACTCATTAATTAGCCCTTTTTTATAAGCTTGTTTAGGAGTATACATTTTACATTGCGTTGCTACCTCAAAAAGATTTTCTCTACTAATTGAATGACTAATAATTGATAACATATCTGGCGGTAAATCAATACCAATCGCCATCTCATTAAGGCCCATTCTATGCATACCAAACATTCCATAGCGATAGTCAGATGCTAGTGCTATCAAACAGCCTCCTGCAATTGCATGACCACCTACTATACTTATTACTGGACCAGGAAATTCTCTAAATGATTTCAATAAGTCTGCCAAGGTGCCAAAAATAAGAGCAACTTCTTTTGGATCTTTAGCTCCCATTAGATCTTTTAAATTCAATCCTGCGCTGAATACTTTTTCATTACCCATAAGAATAACNGCCTTACATTCATCGTAATTTAGCTCCGCTATAAGTTCTTTTGCTCTAGTAACGCTTAGTAGATTTGGGCCTTTTTCACCCATGTTAATAACTTTAATATCATTTTCAATTGTAATGTTCATAATAAGTGTTCCTTAATTATATTTCATTCTTTATGGCATCAAAAACCGGAATGCTTCTTTGATAAGTGAAATCAAAACATACTAATGTCATGTCACATTTAATAGCGCACTCATCATCGCCTTCTTTGAACATACCATATTCATAATCAAAACTTTTTCCCCCAACACGAGATACTCTAATACCAATTGTTAATTTTTCTGGATGACTTATCTGTTTTAAATAATCAAACTTCATAGAAGCTACTATAAATGGAAATTTATATCGATCATAGGGTTCAAGACCTATATCAGCAGCATGCCTCACTCTTACATCTTCAATAAGCGNTACAGCAGTACCATGGTTTAAATGACCTAACATATCCTCATCATACCATCGGGTTTCAATGTCATAGAATCTTTTAAATTTGTCTTTTGTCATTAATCAATTAAAAATTGTGAATTGTTAATAGGAAAAATACATTCTTCTTTTTTTCCAAACCAGCTATATCTTCTCTTAGCTACTAAATCGTATAACTTATCAGCTAAAAAAGGTGGTAAAAAAAATTGAATATATCTTAAAGGATGATTCAATGCATTTAATACAATAAATGCAGCTTTTGATTTTGTAAATGTTTCATTACCCTTTTTTACAACAACGGTGTTCATATCATTAATATATTTTTTATCTAGATTTTTTTGAGCATAGTTAGATTGTATTGGGCTGTAATGAACTATTTTCTCGTGATCATGTTTAATAGAAAAATCCATCGCCCTTGAACATAAGATACAAAATCCATCATAGTAAATAACAAGCGGTGATTCCATCATAAAATATATGGAATAATAAATGCTGTTTTCTTCTTATAAGCCTCATGGCCTTCAAAGCGCGATAAAGACCTATCAATTCTTTTCATTCCAGGAACCCAAATAATGCAAATAAAAATGCCTAAAATCAATACTGGAAGCCACCACAATGACGACTCAATAGTAAGTAGTAAAAAGCTAGAATAGATTAATAGTTCACCAAAGTAATTAGGATGTCTACACTGCTTCCAAAGTCCATCTGTAATTAGACCTGAATTATATTTCAGGTAAATATACTTTTGCATATCTGATACAAAATGATAAAAAATACCAAATGAAAATAAAATAATTGCACCAACTATTACTTCTAATGATGCCTCATGACTAGACATAGTAATAATGAAGGCAGGAGCCCAATATATCATCAAACCAAAAATTATTAACATGGTGTATGGTATGCCTGCTTTTTTTTCCCAAGTTTTATCTGGAAAAATATTACTTTTCATGACCCACATAATTCCATAAGAGCCATGCAGACAGAAATAAATCCAAGCTGTAAGATTATTGAATTGATTGAAATAATAAATTAATCCAATGACTACAAGCCAGGTAATACTTTTGGCAAAATCGATAGGATATTTTTGTTTAATTTGCATAGAAAAAAAATGGTATTAGTAAAATCAATAACATGATCATTATTGTTATAAATGATTTTTTATATTTCGTGATTAATTCTTCTTTATTATTCATTATCAAGTGGCTTCCAAGCCAACATTCCACCATTAACATTAATAGCGTTAAAACTATTCTCTCTTAAAATATTTTTTCCGACATTAGATCTATTTCCACTTCGACAAACAACATAAATATCTTTATCTTTCATATCCTCAAGCTCATTTATTCTCAAAGAAAGTTCATCAATAGGAATTAGCATTGCACCATCAATATGCCCAAGCGGACCATAAAATTCTGCCTCAGTTCTAACATCTAAAACAAAAGTATTTTTACTTAGAATTTCTGATTGAAATTCTTCCATTGATACTACATCGCTATTATTTTTACTGCACATCATTAGTAAAAAACTAACTATAAAAATTGAAAATAAATATTTAATCATTCTTCCTCCGCTACCCATTTCATTGATTCTTTTTTTTTTGAATATATCGTTTAATTGTAAGAAAATTAAAAAATGTCCCAAGAACAACACATAAAGCCATTAAAATGATTGTAAATTTCATCGCTTTGTAATTTCAGTACCAAATACTTTATCCCACAACGTAAATGTTGAAGCGTAATTTCCCTTATTTCTTGAATGATGAAGATCATGATGCTCTGTTGTTCCATAGAAAGGTATGGATGTTGTAATCTTCGAAGACTTTACACCTGAATGAATATCTAGTTCATGCAGATTTCTCAATGCAATCATAGCCCAAAATGCATAAATATTTATTTGTGGAACAAAAATTGCAATTACTGCTAGCCCGATAAAAGGACCAATAGCACCAAAAAACCATTCTAGGGGATGTGTAAAAATATATTCCATTGGGATAGGCATTGTTGATCGATGATGTGTTTTATGAATGTGTTTATATAAAAACCTTGTATGTAATGCAGCATGATATAAATAAAAATATAGGTCGTCGATTAAAAAGATTAAAGCTAACTGCAATAAAAAGACTCCAATAGTTGGGATTGAAAAATCTAGTATATTATAGAATAAATAGATTCCAACAGCTCCAACCGAAAGTAAAAGAAAAATATTAAATAATATTAAAGGNAGTCTTTTATAAAAACGTCTGGCAAAATATTTCTTAGGCTGTATTCTTTGGTCGTTGATAAGATCAGTATGAAGAATTAGGGCAGTATAAATATATCCTATTAAATTGGTAGTAAACAGTATACCAATAGTAATTAAAATCGTGCTATTTATAGTTAAGTTTTCCATAGTTAAATAACTCTACTCCCCCGATTTCTAATCAATTTAAGGTGCTAACCAGCAAACTGAAACATTTTTTCCAATAAAGTCAAATCTACACCTTGAATGTCCGCTGTACTTTAAACTTAAATAATCGATGCTAGTAAATTGACATTGAACAATAACAAAATTTTCAAATCCTTGTTCTGTTTCCTCTATCATTGGATCTCCAAATCTAAATTCATCTGGAATATTTGGATGATCATCTTCAATAGTACTTGAAGGGTTAAATGGACCTAAATAACATCTTCGTGATGAATTTGATATCCCTGCCCATCTTTTTTTTGTTGATGCATCCTTATGTAATATTTTTGTTGTACCAGAAAAGCGTAGTTGTATTTTTTTATCTGGATTATAAAATAATGCAGAAAAATTAGAATTAATATTTAACTGTTCAATTTTTGGGCTTCTAATATCGGAATGAAATTCAAAAAAATTTTTATTCATTGAGAAGCTTCTCAATACAACCGTTCTTATATTCGGAGTTTTTTCTGAGGAGGTTGCAATATAAAATAAATGAAATGGATCTTTATAGTCAGGAACAGCCGATGTCATATTTTCATCAATAGAATTGTATATTTTAGTAAATTTTTTGTTCATTTTTATAAAATTATTTGCGACTTAATCTCAATAAAATAATACTAGTCTCAATAAAGTACTATGACTTTAATTAATAAATATTATATATTCTTCCAATTTAACAATTAACGAGGTAATAAATATGTATGTTATTAATTTAATGGGAATGGATCCTAGCACTTTAACAGGATTCACCTTTTTCGTAGTAAATATGGCTTTACTTGCTGCAGCCCTTTTCTTTTGGCTTGAAAGAGACAATGTAAATCCAAAATGGAAAACATCATTAACTGTATCAGGTCTAGTATGCTTTATTGCAGCAGTACACTATTTTTATATGAGAGATGCCGGTGGAACTGACGTTGTAGCAATTAGATATATTGATTGGTTAATCACTGTGCCGTTACTAATGGTAGAGCTATATATCGTTCTTTTAGCTGTAACAAATGTAGGTTCAGGTGTTTTCAAAAGATTGCTTGCGTTTACCACACTAATGCTAGTGTTTGGTTACTTAGGTGAAACACAAGTCATAAGTTCTACAATAGGTTTTGTTGGTGGAATGCTTTTCTGGGGTCTAGCTCTTAAAGAGATCTGGTCTGGTGAAGCTGCAGAAGCAAATGCAGGATCAAAAAATGCTGCTGGTCAATATGCATATGTCAACCTGAAAAACATTGTAACCTTTGGGTGGCTTATNTATCCAGCAGGATACGCTTTAGGCTACTTTGGTGGTGGTGTTGATATGGATTTAACTAACCAAGTATACAATTTAGCTGACTTTGTAAATAAAATCTTACCAGGTGTCATTGTTTGGGTAGCTGCTAAGATGGATACAAAATAGTATTAATCTTTAAATTAAAAAGGCCTTCATTGAAGGCCTTTTTTTTATCTAAAAAAAATTCTACTCAAATAAGTCGCTTACCCTGTTCTTAATGATTGCTTGATTTGCCATTACCCCTAATGAATTAACAGCGATATTTAACATACTAAATCTCTTATCTTTTGTATATCCTTTATGATATCTATAATAAATTTGCTGAGCAATAATTGCTATTTTAAATAAACCAAATACATAATAAAAAACTGGGTTGTTGATTGTTTTTCCTGATTTCTTTTCATACATAGTTAAGATATCTTGCCTNGANGGGTTTCCATCTAGTGTTGTAGCNCTCAATTTGAATAGCTTGAACTCTGGNGCATCATTTTTGTCCACCCAGTATCCAAGTGTAGTTCCTAGATCCATTAAAGGGTCNCCTAGAGTAGCCATTTCCCAATCTAAAACTGAGATAACTTTAGTAGGGTTATTCATATCAAGTACCGCATTATCATACTTAAAGTCATTGTGGATAATAGCTTTANCAGATTCTNTNGGCTGATTTTCGTNTAACCATNTTGCAACAAACTCCATTTCTGGTATAGTATGTGTCTTAGCATGAAAATATCTTTTAGTCCATCCTGATACTTGTCTTGATACATATCCTTCTATCTTACCAAAGTCATTTAAACCGCTTTTATCAATATCTACTTGATGTAAATTGACCAATGTATCAATAAGAGAATCTGCAATCTTAGATACAGTATCAGCATCTGGTGCATTTTCCTGAGATAAATTAGGTCTCATAATATATCCTTTTACACAATCCATAATATAGAATGGTGCACCAATAATAGATTTATCTTCCGTATAAAGATGAACATTTGGAACCTTTTTAAATTCAGCTTTTAATTTGCTCAGAACCTTATACTCTCTGGACATATCATGTCCACCCTTTAAACTGTCAGCACCAAAAGGAGGTCTTCTTAGTACGTATTCGTTGTTATTAGTGCTTAAGAAATAAGTCAGATTTGAATATCCGCTAGGAAATTGTTTTATATTAAGATCTTTTGTATCAAAACCTTGAGAAGTTAAAAACTTTTTTAATGGATCTATTGGTAGATCTTCACCCTTTCTAATATCTTGAGGTTCATCCATTGAAAAGGTAATATCATTTTTCTGTTTATAAAATTTTGACATAAAAAGGTGGAGTTTAAGTTTGAGTGGAATTCTGAAACTTACCTTTTCCTTATTTGAGAACATGTAATTTTATTTTGAGTATTGCTTTAAAATCTCTCTAGCTACTCTAGATCTATGCACTTCATCGGCTCCGTCATAAATTCTTGCAGATCTTTCATGTCTCCATAAAGATGCTAAGAAAGTATCGTCTGTCATACCAAGCGCTCCATGTGTCTGGACTGCACGGTCTAAAACATTTTGTAATACTTGCGCTACAAAAAACTTTATGGTAGATATTTCTACTTTTGCAGACTCAGCTCCACTTGCATCAATCTTACTTGCTGCATCAAGGACCATCAATCTTGAAGCATTGATTTCAGCGCGAGAATCAGCAATCCAATTCTGAATAGTTTGTTTNGTTCCTAATGTTTTTCCTGGTGCTATTTCACGNCTAACCGCTCTTTCACACATCATGGAAAATGCACGNTCACANTCACCTATCCAACGCATACAATGGTGNATTCTTCCAGGACCAAGTCTATCNTGAGCAATTTTAAATCCTGCGCCAGGTGTACCTANTACGTTTTCTTCGGGAACTATNCAATTTTCATANCGAATNTCAGCNTGAGCATTCCAACCATCNCCTTCATCNCCCATCACAGAAATATTTCTAATAAAATTAAATCCTTCAGTATCTGTTGGCACAATAATTTGACTTGCTCGAAGNTATGGATTAGGATTNTCTGGATCAGTAACAACCATTGCAATTGCAAAANTTGCNCCTTNNGCAGAAGATGTAAACCATTTATGNCCATTAATAANATAATTAGAGCCTTCTTTTTTAGCAATTGTACCCATCATTAAAGGGTTAGATCCTGCAAATTCAGGTTCTGTCATAGAAAAACAACTTCGAATTTTTCCATCAATAAGAGGTTTTAAAAATGTTTCTTTCTGATAATCAGTTCCATGATCCATTAAGATTTCCATATTACCTGCATCTGGTGCTTGACAATTAAACACATATAAGCCATAAAAAGTACCTGCTAGAATCTCATAAATTTGACCTAGCTGATGTAAGCTCAATCCTAAGCCACCATACTCTTTAGGTATTTGTGGAGTAAACAGGCCCATCTCTCTTACTTGATTTCTTTTTTCTTCAAGATACGGTAAATGATCTGCAAATGTATGTTTAGGCTGAAATTGCTTCTCATTATCAAGCAATTCTTCTTTAACAAAATTTGCTATTTTTTTCTTAATATCTTGAAAATCTTTCTCTGACATTGCCATAGTATCCCCTAAATAAATGTTTCTAATTCTTCTGGTATTAAACTACTATTAAAAGCTTTTAAAGTAAATCTTTCACTTGTCATTGAAAATTCTGAAATAGATACATTTTTAATGCCAAAATTAAGTTTTTGTATTTCTTCGTGTGAGCATTCAATTACATCTGCATATACTCCAGAGATTGCTCCGCCCGAGGTAACAACCATAATATCTGACTTATCTAATAAGTTTTTTTGCATAGATTTCAGAGCATTAGTTATACGAGAACGAAAAACAGAAAATCCCTCGAAACCAGGCTTACTTAAGTCTAATTCTTCATTCATCCATTTCTGTGCAACAATCTGGAAAAGTTCTAAAAACTTATCATGGCGCTCTGCTGGTTCACATTCGTTGAAAATCTGTTTAGTAGTTTTTGTAGTATTTAAAATCTGTGGAATAAAATATTCAGCAATTTCCATTAATTGATTTTCAGCAAAATCATTATTCATTATAGGAGTTGGGAGATTTTTTGAGGCATACCCCTCCTTAATTCCTTCAAATGTTTGCATATGTCTACGATGCGGTCCAACAATCACATAATCAAATGTTGACTGTTGTTTTGCAAGAGCTTTACCAAGCTCAATTGATTGTTGAATGCCTGTTGGGCTAAGATTATCATAATCATCTGCTCCAAATGAGGCTTGTCCATGACGAACTAAATGTAATATACTCACTTTATCCCCTTTTTATTCGTAAACAAGAAATACTTGTTCGGCTATACATGCAGGTTTTTCACTACCCTTAAGCTCAACTGTTACTGAAACTGTGAGCTGTGCACCATTTTTAATCTTTTTGAATTCTTTTAAAATAACACGACCTCTAACATAGCTACCCGCTGGCACAGGAGCCGTAAATCTGACACGATTTAATCCATAATTAACACCCATTTTTGCAGAGGCTACTTTATAAGTTTTTTCTAACATTTTAGGTAGCAATGATAAAACAAGGAATCCATGAGCAATGGTTGTTTTAAATGGAGATCCTAGTTTTGCTTTGAGTGGTCGCATGTGAATCCATTGACGATCGCCTGTAAATAAACCAAAACCCCATATTTGTAACTGACTTATTCTTTGCCATTTACTAAACCCAAGCTCTTTACCCACTAATGCTTCTGCTTCACTTAGATTTTTTAAAACTCTCATAAATTAAAATTAAGATTTTAGGCTAAATCAAACAATAGCAAACTTTTTGGAATAATAGCGTAAAAATCCAAATGATATAGTAGCAGCGATTAGTATTGCAAATACTTGAGCATACCATACCCATTCAATCGGTTTACCAGTGATATAAAAATAATAAGATAAAGGTGCTGTAATAATTAATACCCTAGTGATTGTCGTTACCAATAATGGCATTCCTTCACCTAAGGCTTGGCATATTCGCGAACAAATAACACTTAACCCTACTGCAGGATATGCAAGAATAATAATGCGTAAATATGTTATCCCTATGTTTAGTACTTCAGGATCATCGCTAAATAAAGGGAGAATTCTATCCGCAAGAATAAACAGTATTGCAACACTCAAAAGCGTAATATAGATAGCACGTGATATACCATACTTAACGATGGAAACTAATTTTTCATATTCTTTTGCTCCAAAAAACATACCTACTATTGTTGTCAAACTAATTGCAATACCTAGGATAGGCATAAACAATAACATATCAATTCTTGATACAATCTGATATGCAGCAACAGCTTCAACAGAATAATTAATGAGAATTCTATTCATAACTACTTGACCAAAAGAAATAATAAGCATTGAAATAGATGATGGAATCCCAATTTTAAAAATAGTACTAATAATACTAGAACTATATTTAAAGTCGCTAATATTAAAAGTGATATATGTAGACTTTCTTACAAAAATGATGAATAAGTAGCTTATAACCATCACTGCTTGACTAATCACTGTAGCTAGGGCAGCTCCTTTTACCCCATATTCTAGAACAAAGATAAATATAGGATCTAATATGAGATTTAATAATGTACCAATTAAACCAATGAACATTGGTATTTTTGTTTCTCCCTCTCCCGCTAAAATCGCTCTGAAGAATAGAGAAAATACAGCTAAGCCTATTCCATATAGAAGTACTTTCAAATAGGTGTAAGATATATCTAGAATATTACCGGAAGCTCCCAATAATACAAGAAGCTCTTCTCCAAAAACGATACCTAAAAACGATAAAACTAATGTAATAACAAGTCCGATTAAAATGGTGTGTTCAGCGCAATTATCTGCATTTTTTTTATCTTTTTGTCCTATGAATTGAGCAATAGAAGCGGTCACACCAGCTCCAAGACCTACTGTAAGTCCAATAATAATAAAAAATAATGGACTTACAAATGCTACAGCTGTGACTTCTTCTGCTCCAAGCCAACCAATAAACATAATATCTACGACATTAAATAGAGTCTGAACCATCATTCCAGCAATAATAGGCAATGCCATTGTCCATAATGCTTTAGACGGATTACCAAGAAATGATTGTAAGCGAGATTCTTTTTCCATTTTAGAATCTAGTTAAAAAGAGATAAATACTCTGAATATCCTTCTTTTTCCATATTTGCTAATGGGACAAATTTTAAAGCAGCTGAGTTAATACAATAACGTAATCCCGTAGGATTAGGACCATCATTAAATACATGCCCTAAGTGAGAATCACTATCCTTTCCCTTGACTTCTGTTCGAGGAAGAATTAACTCATAATCTTGCTTGAATTCTAATTCCTCTTTTTCAATTGGCTGGTAAAATGAAGGCCATCCAGAATTAGAATCATACTTATGTATAGAGGCAAATAAGGCTTTACCAGATACAATATCAACATAAATACCTGGTTCTTTATTGTCCCAATACTCATTATCAAATGCAGGTTCAGTACCACACGATTGTGTAACATAATACTGCATGTCGGTTAATTTTTCTTTATTCTCTGCCATGATCTCTTCCGTGGTTTGTCCGTATACTAAATTTAAAGCGGCTATTATTGATATGATTTTGATGTAATTCATTGAAAACAAGTTACAAATAAGAAACCATTTTTTATTTGGTTTTTTTCAAATGAGGTAGTACCTTAAAATTAATTGATACTTATGCGGTGATTTCACCACATAAAACTAACTGAAAATAAAAAGAGGTATAAAATAATGAAACTTAACAAATCAAGTTTTCAATACTTGTTTGTCTTTCTTTTATCTGTTGCGACACTAACTGCGCAAACTGTTTCTGGTACTGTTTCTGGTGCTGACGGTTCTGCTCTTGCTGGTGCAAATGTAACGGTTGAAGGTACTGATATGGGAGCTTCATCTAATCAAGATGGATCATTCTCAATTTCAGGTTTAAGCGACGGTGACTATACACTTACTGCTTCATACATTGGGTATGATGCTGCAAGTGCCATGGTAAGCGTTAGCGGTGGACAAGCAGCCAATGTAAACCTTACTCTTGAATCAGGTAATGTAAGACTGAATCAAGTTGTAGTGTCTGCATCTTTTAAAAAAGAATTAGTTACTGAAGCACCTGCTAGTGTGGAAGTTTTTGGCGGAGCTGAATTAGAAGCCAGAGGCGCAACCACTATTGCGGATGTTTTAAGTAATAGAGCTGGAGTAGAAACTATGAAAACCGGTCTTGAAGGGTCCAATGTGACTGTTCGTGGTTTTAATGGTGTTTTCTCTGGTGCAATTCACGCTGTAGTTGATAACCGTTGGACAAGAGCTCCTGTGGTTAATGCTCAATTACTACAATTCATGGCTCCAGATGACTCTGATATTCAAAGAGTAGAGCTTGTACGTGGTCCTGCATCTCCGATGTACGGTCCTGATACACAACAAGGTGTAATTGCAATGTTTTCTAAATCTCCATTTAATCAAGGTAACAGAGTTGCCGTGACTGTTGGAGAAAGAGATTATATGAAAGTATATGCACGTGTAGCACATCAATGGGGTGCTAGAGCAGCAACTCGTATTGCTATAAGTCACAGATCATTTAATGACTGGGAAGCTAACATGCCTGCTACACAAGCAGAAGCGAATGCACAGGGTCACAACTATTGGGAACCTACAATGATTCGTAGAGGACTAGCAACTCCAGTTTATCCATTTATTTCTTATGGTGGAGAAAATGATCCATATAAAGATCCAGTAACTGGATCACCTAATGATGCTGCATTCGACTTTAATCCGGAAGCAACAACAGTGGATATGAAGACAGAGTTTCGTCCTGACTTAAGATCTAACCTAACACTTAATTTCAGAATGGCGAATGTTTCTGCGATTGAAATGACTGGTGTTGGTAGAGCTCTTGCAGATGATGCAACTCTATACCAAGCACAATTGTCTTACTTAAGACAAGGTTTCTTAGGTGGAGATTTATTTTTAAATCTATTTACAAATTGGAATGATCAAAAATCTACATACAATTTATCAACAGGTAATATTGTATATGATGAATCATCAAATCTTGCATTCCAATTACAACATAATATCGAACTAAATAATGGTCAATCTCTTGTATGGGGTGGAGACATGTTACAACGTACTCCTGACACACAAGGAACTATCAATGGTAAGAACGAAGATATTGATGATTTTGATAACATTGGAGCATACTTCTCTTATGAGAAGAAATGGGACAATGGCGTTAAATTTGTTGGTACTGGAAGAATGGATAGTAACAACTACCTAAGTGATATTGGAACTGACTTCGTGTTTGCTCCAAAAGTAGCGTTAGTATGGTCACCAGAAGATGTAAGAGGAACTTTCCGTCTTACATATGGTGAAAATATTGACTTACCTGGTAACTTTACTAAAAATCTTGATATTGCAGTACTAGGAACTAATTTAGTATACGGTGCTAATGGTCTTGACTTTACAAGCCCAGCATTAGGTGGTTTACCATTCCAACCTGACTTCCAAGCAAAAGCGATGGGATCAACAACAACTGGTTGGACATACAATAGAGATGCAAATGGTAATCATACTTACCGTACAAATTGGTCACCAGCGTGGGGTGCAAACCCTGCTTTACCAGCACCATATTATGGCGCTGACGTAAATACTAATTATAGCTTAAACGACCCTGTCGTTAATGGTGCTATGTGGGGAATCTTTGCTCCAGTTATTGGTGGTGGATTCTTACAAGGTGCACAAGGTCAAGCATTACTAGCAGGCTACGGCGCTGCTGTAGGTGCTGGCTATGCTGCTGCTACTGGCGATGTTGCTGGTGCTGCTGCATACGGTGCAGGTCAAGCTGCTTTAGCTGCTAATGACTTCTTAACTCTAATGGGAACAGCAATACCAGCTATTGGTAATGTAGTTCTTGATGGAGATTTAAACATTGTTGACCCTAATGTAGAATTTGGTAACTACGATGTTATTAAAGAAACTACATGGGCTCAAACAGAGTTTGGTTATAAAGGCCAAGTAACTGATAATATGACACTAGCAGTAGATGTTTATCAAATGAATATCTCTGACTATGTTTCAAATCTACAACAAATTAGTGGTTTTACTGTTATGGCTGCTGATGGTGGAAGTTATGTTGCTGCATTACTTACTGGAATGTATGGTAATGACAACCTAACTAACTTTGTTAACGCGATGGATTCTAATGGAGAATTTGGTGGTGCTGACGAACTTGCTGCTGCTATTGCAGGCGGAGTTGCTATGCTTCCAACGGGTTCAATTGCTCCAGAGCAATCACCTTATGGTGCTAACATCGTTGTAGGATATAAACAGTTAACTGAAGACCTTAAATTAAATGGTATGGAAGCAACATTAAACTACTTCCCAAGCAATGACTGGAATTTCTACATGAACATGTCAACGCTAAGTGAAAGTACTATTGATGCTGAAGACCAAAACGGTCGCATAAGTACTGTAAACATGAACACACCTAAATTTAAAATGGGTGCGGGAATGCAGTATGCAGGCGAAGGTGTATCTTACGGGATGTCACTACGTTACCAGGACTCATACTTTGCTGACGGATTCGCCAGCACTTCTGGACAAATTCCATCATTCTACACTCTTGGTGTAAATGGTAAATGGAATGTTGATTCAGTTCCTGGAATGTCAGTTGGTTTATCAATTGACAACATCACTGATGTTGTACATAAAGAAACTTTCTTAGGCCCTGAAATGGGTAGATTCACAACACTAAGTGTTGGATACGATCTGTAAAAGATAGTTTCANTTAAAAATAAAAAAGCCCTCATTTTTTGAGGGCTTTTTTTATAATAGAATTTATAAGAAGAGGTTTATTCTTTACCGACTTTTTGCCAAGGCAACGACACAAGATCTACATTACCACCTGTAATGATTAACACAATCTTTTGTCCTGTAAATTTCTCTTTATTTGCTATAATACTAGCAAGGGTTAACGCGCAAGATGGTTCAACAATAATCTTCATACGCTCCCATACTAATCTAGTAGCTTCAATAATCTCTTCTTCTGTTGCTAAAACGATATCATCAACATTCTCTTGAATGATTGGTAAGGTTAAATGACCAACGATTGCCATTAATCCATCCGCTACAGATTCTCTGTGCGTCATTTCAATGCGCTTATTTGCTGTATACATTTGATGTGTATCGTCAACACTAGTTGGCTCACAGCCAATAATCTTTGCAGAGTGATTTAATCCTTTTAATGCAATCGATATACCACTGATTAATCCACCACCACCAATTGGGACAACTACAGAATCAAATTCTGGTACTTGCTCTACGATTTCAAGGCCAATAGTACCCTGTCCTGCCATCACAGAAAAGTTATCGTAAGGATGAATTGAAATACGATTATTTTCTTCAACTGTCTTTGCAAATAATTCATCTCGTTCAGACATAGAATCACAAAAAATCATGTTACCATTATAGGTACGTACATTATGGATTTTAGCCTTTGATACACTCTTAGCCATGACAATGTCTGCATGAACCCCTTTAAGGTCTGCAGCGCATGCTATAGCGCCTCCATGATTACCCGATGACTGACACGCCACTCCTTGAGATTGTTCCTCTGCTGTTAAAGAAAAGATAGCATTAGAAGCTCCTCTAATTTTGAAAGAGCCTGTCTTCTGAAAATTTTCACACTTAAAAAATAATTCCATTCCTAATAGATCATTAAAATACTCAGATGTTAAGATAGGAGTTTTGCGTACAATAGATGCTGTAGATACTTGCGCAGCTTGGACGTCTTTTAAAGTAGGTTTAGAGTCTAACATAGTTTCTATAGTTTATTTACTTGACGTAAACCAGTTTACCTACTGCATTAAAGTTGCTTGAACGAATTTGATAAAAGTATACTCCACTACTAACATCATCTCCATCATCATTTTTTGCATCCCATTGAACAGATTGATATCCAAAACGTTCTTCGTTATCAATAAGAGTACGAATTACTCTTCCTCTAATATCTAAGATGACCATTGTAATACGCTCTGTTGCAGGCATATCAAAATCAACAGTGGTTCCCCCGCTAGTGAACGGGTTTGGATAACTTTGAGACAAGCGATATGTTGACGGTGCAGTCTGTAATAAGTTATATCCCTCTGAGACAATCTGGTTATACTGATTGTATGCTGAATAGCTTATTTTTAAAAACTCATACGTATCTGTTAAATTTTCAAAACTAAAGTATAGCTCCGTTTGATCTTCTGTAGATGAGTTTGTAGAGCCGTATTCTCCTACTTCTACTTGTATTAATCCATTTACTTGATCATTATTACTTAAAACCAATTGATCGGTTGCATTACTAGGAAGCAATCCTACAGTGTACTTTTCTGGATCGTAGTCAAAATAGACTTGCGCTGTCTCAGTTGCTGCTGGGAACTTTACTACAAGCTGATCATTTAGGACGCGTAAGAATGGCGATGTACCCTGAACAGTATAATTTGGTACTGTTCTTCCATTTACTCCAATAGACCAATTCCACATAGATTCAAACATTGCTAAATCTTGTACATCAGATATGCCGTCAAAATTTGGAAAGAAATATGGTGCGCTTCCTGTTACGGGCGCAATATCAATACCTGGATAACCAGACATGAAAGAAGTATAATCTGTAAAATCAATCACCCAGTCATTATTAGAATCTCCTAAGAGTGTTCCAAAATAATAAAATGAAGCAGATGTTATTGTAGAGTTTAGCCCTACTAAGTCTTGTCCATATACACTTACAAAATATTGTTGATAGTCACTTAATGAAAGCGCATTTAGATTAAATTGAGACCCACTATATGGTGTATATGCCATTACATCTTCACCGCCTATTGAGGTTCCTACTGCTACATAATAAAGAGCAATTCCGCTTGTAGCATCATAGAAATTATCTAAGGATATTCCTACATTCGGATTTTGTGTAATATATTGTGTATCTGCTAAGTTTGTAATGGATAAATCTCCTACGACCGGTCCTACTCTATCTACAATTACTGATACTGTATTTGAAGCAAAGTTAGCATATCCTGATGTTGCTCCAACACATGAATTTTCAAGAATATCAACAGTCACTTCTCCATCAGACGCTGCTAAAACATCAAAACTATATGTTCCATTACTTCCGCCATTAAAATTACTTACCGACCCATTAGAAATAACTAAATCACTTTCAGTAAATCCTGTCATAATTTCTCCGAATGCCACAGTAACAGAAAACCCATCATTAGTGGTTGCATAAGATACATCAGAACTTAATGTTACATTTACCCCATTGGCAACTTGCTCCCAACTTCTTGAAGCAGCCCATGCATATCCATCTAGTGCTTGTTGTTCGGAGAACATGCGCATTTGGTCATCATAAACATAGTCCATATAATTCATGAACTGATCACCCTTACCACTAGAAGAAATACAACTATCTTCACTTTCTCTTCCATAAAAATTTCCACTACCTGTTGGCCATTCATAAATATTTGCACCTCTATTATTTACTGTTTGGGGAGGAATATCAGCCCAATATTGAGTGCCGCAAGTATTTCCATTAAAAACATGATTAAAAGTAAAATTATGACCTAATTCATGGGTTAGTGTTCTACCTCTATTATAACCACCAGTAGTTCCAGGACTTTCAACAGATCCTACTGAACCAGCTAAAACCACCGATTCAGGATAGCCTAAATATGCTTGACCTAAAAGACCGCCCGTTAATGGCGCAATATAAATATTTAAAAATCCATCCTGATATCCATTATCAGGACAATTACCACAACTAGTTGAGCCAGCTAAACTACTTGCCTCACTTACACCACTTACGGTAGACTGACTAATATTGTATCTTCGAATAGATATGTCTTCAACTAAAGAACTACCAGATAGCTCGCCTTGCGCTCCTACAAATTTAATTTGATGAGTTCCTCTTGCGGCTTGATGACTATAGTCAACGCCAGGAGAAAAAGGAGCATCACTTGGATTCGGGGAAGATGGAATTTCGTCTCCATCTGGATTTTGATTTTGAAAGTCTAAATTAATTTGATCAAAATTTGCTCCAATTTGAGCAGCAGAAACATTCCCTGAAGCTGAACTATATAGTACATGGAATATTACTGGGATATAAATAGTATTTTGACTATCTGCATTTGTTCTCCACTGAGGATTTTCTTTAAGTAATTGCTGACCACGCTCAATATAAGCATCACGTTTCGCAATGAAATCCGGATCAATTAATTGTAATTCTTGCTCTAATTCATCTGTAGCACATCTAATCCAATTTTCATGATCATGAGTATTTTGTGCATTTAAAAAGGCTAGAAATGATAAGGTTAATAATATTTTTTTTGTCATAATTATGTAAATCCCTTAGTATTTAGTATAAAAAAATTTTGTTGGAATAAATATACTGGCTATTCTATAAAATTGAAATAAAAATAAAATCCTAAGACTTAAACAAGTGTTCAGACTTCTGATAATAGGTTTTCATAGTTTCGAGCCTCACTTCTTCATAACCTCTTACATGATCTGGTAAGACAGAAAAATTAATTAATGTTTCATATTTACCATTTCCAATATCAGAAAGATTATCAATAATATTTGATTTATAATGATCCAAAATTGCTTTATCAGCCTTACGAACATCGCTGCTAAACAATGCCATAAAGTCCAATTTTGTACCTCGAACAAACTTTAGATTTTTAAGTAACATATAAAATGGTCTAAACCATGATCCTAGTGCTAATTTTGATTTTACTCCAGGCATTCTATTCAACAATGGAACATTTTCTAGCATTTTTAAAAATGGAGGATGTAACATATAATGTATTTTAGCTGAAGATCCAAACTCTTGACTTAATGCCATATCTAACTCAGCTTTAAGGGAGAGCCTTGCTACTTCATACTCATCTTTAGTTGCCATTAACTTAAATAAGTACTTTGCAACATTTTGGGATAAGATAGATGCTGAACGTTCTTTCTTTTCTGTTTTATAAACCTTCTTTATGAATGCAGCATATTCTTCTGCATATTTTGTATTCTGATATTCAATCAATTCAGGAACACGAAATTCTAATATGTCACGTAAATCCTTATCAGGTTTAATTGAATTAATTATTTTTTTAGCTTCCTTAGTAACTTTTGGTGTTGGCTTTAAGTCTCCTGTCCTGTAAATATCGATTGACTCTACCCACGAAGGATCGGACACGAGAGTTCTTCCGATATTGAAAGCATCCGTATTGCTTTTAACCGCAACTCCATTAATACTAATTGCTTCTAACAAAGAACTCGAATCAATTGGAATAGATCCCGCTTGATAGGCAGCACCGATAACAATGAAATTAGCTTGCATATTACTTCCAAAAAAATGTTCAGATAACTCAGTAGCGTTTAGTAATACGTTTTTTTTTGAAAAGTCTTTAATCAGTCCAACCATATGCTCTGCTTCTGGATATTCTGACTTTGTTGATCGAACCATATCACCTGTCGGAATTTCTGAAGTAGAAATTATCGATACAGAACGCTTTGGATTTAGTTTCTCCATGTTCTTTGGATTTGCACCTGTTAGTAAGTCAAATACTAAGTATGCATCTGACTCTCCGTTAGCAACCCTACTAGAACAGTCTGCATTTTCTGGCTGTAGAACCTTTAAATGAGATACTACCGATCCACCTTTTTGACTAAGACCTGTCTGGTCTAGTGCTACAACTTTTTTATTTTCTAAAAATGCTGCAGTAGATATAATTTGATTAACAGTTACAACACCGGTTCCTCCGATTCCAAGCATGAATATATTACCAATCTTTGTATTGGATTTTTTTGGCTCAGGAATTTTACTAGCTTTGATATTAATATTAGGTAATGCTCTTTTATCTTCTTTTTCCGATGGGATAACCTTGATGAATGAAGGGCAATTTCCATCGACACATGAATAGTCTTTGTTACATGAAGGTTGATCTATTTGTGTTTTTCTACCATACTCTGTTTTAATAGGCTGAACACTCAAACAATTCGATTTAACACCGCAATCTCCACATCCTTCACATACCGCTTCATTGATAAATATTCTTTCTTTAGGCTCATGAACAAGTCCTCTTTTACGTAATCTACGCAAGTTAGCCGCACATGATTGGTCATGTATTAATACTGTAACTCCTTTTACTGATTTTAATTCTTTTTGTGCTTCAATTATATCATCTCTATGCATAATTATCTGATCTTTTGCCCAACGAGATTTTTCAATGGAGTCGTAGGCAGATGGGTCATCTGTAGTGATAATAACTTTTTTTACGCCTTCAGCTTTTAAATATTTTGTTAGCTCAGGTAGATCTAACCCCCCGTCCGGATCTTGTGCTCCTGTCATGGCTACTGCACGATTATATAAAATTTTATAAGTTAAATGTGAATTTGCTGCTACTGCTTGTCTTAAAGCTAATGATCCTGAATGGAAGAATGTTCCATCTCCTATATTTTGGAACATATGTTCTTTTTCAACAAATGGTTCCATTCCTGCCCATTGAGCACCTTCTCCACCCATATGAGTTGTTCCAAAAGCTTTTCCATCGTCAACAAACATTGCCATTAAGTGACATCCAATACCTCCAAAAGCAGTATCATCACCTGGTAATTTTACAGTTGATGTATTGTGAGGGCAACCAGAACAAAAATACATAGAGCGAGATGAAAGTGATTGCGCATATACTCTATTATCAATTTCACTTAAAATATTAATTTTAGTATTTGGAGAATCAATCTTCAGCTTTTCTGAATATCTTTTGTAAAGAATTTTAATCAAGCTATCAGCTGTTAATTCCCCATATCCAGGAATAAGATGTTTATTGTGCTCATCAAATTTTCCAATAATAGTAGGTTTGTTAGGATGATTATACATCTCTTCCTTTACAAGCATTTCAATGAAAGATCTTTTTTCTTCAATTACAAAGACTTCGTCAAGTCCATTACAAAATTTATTAATCATCACAGAATCAACGGGGAAAGTTGCACCAAGCTTTAGAATTCTAATACCAACTTTGTTTAAATAATCAGTTGTCCATCCTAAGGATTCAAATGCCTCAATAACATCATAATATGTTTTTCCAGCTGTTATAATTCCAAACTTATCTTGATTACCTTCAACTGTTATTTTATTAATAGGATTGCTAGTTAAAAAATGCTTAGCTGCAGTAATACGACCTAAATGGATTTCTTTTTCAGTTGGTAAACTATGATGGCCTACTAATTTAGCATTTTGTGTATGCTTCCAAGGTTGGCCGTTATAAGTAAAATCTGGAATAGTAATATTTACTCTTTGAGGATCTACAAATGCACTTCCAAATGCATCTGCGATATCAGTAACAATTTTGAATCCGGACCATAAACCAGAATATCTTGACATTTCATAGGCATAACGACCTAAATCAAGAATCTCTTGAACATTACCTGGATAAAATATAGGCATCATTGCATCAAATAATGCTGGCTCAGATTGTGAAGGCAATGTAGAAGACTTACATGATGGATCATCTCCTGCTACTGCAAGAACTCCACCGTTTTTACCAACACCTAAAAAGTTAGCATGTCTAAATATATCTCCGGTCCTATCTACGCCAGGAGCTTTTCCATACCACATACCTAAAACACCATCATATTTAACATTGGATACCATTCCAGCCATTTGACTTCCATAAATTAAAGTAGCTCCAAGGTCTTCATTTACACCCGGAATAAATTTGACATTATGTTCATCTAAAAGTTTTTTATTTTTTACAAGATTAATATCAAGTACTCCTACTGGAGATCCGCGATATCCAGATACTAATGTACCCGTATTAATACCTTTAATGACATCCGCCCTATGTTGATCAAGCAACAATCTTACAAGAGCTTGTATACCTGATAAAATCACTCTACCTTCAAATAAAGTGTATTTGTCGTTGAGACTAAAATTAGTTTTTAAGATTTGTCCTGCCATGTAAGTTATTTTTTGCCTAGTTACTTGCCACTCAATTTAAAGATTTTTTTAATAATTCAATGACTTATTTGTCCAATTTAAAAATTTTTTTTATGGACTCTACAACTTTTTCGGATGATTCTTGTTGAACAAAATGACCTGCATTAGTTTTGAATGTTTTAGCTTGAGGAAATAGTCTTTCTGTTCTTCTTCTCAACTTCCACATAACCTGATCATTCACTCCCCAAATAATCTCTGCTGGACCTTTATATGATTTTAGAAATTCTTCTACTTCTTTCTCTATAGGAACGCTGGGATGCTCCATATTATTAGGGACCATTCTAGCTAAAGCTAACGGTCCTACATTATCTTTAAATTTTCTTAACGGATATTTATAGATCTTTAAATCTTCTTTTGAATAAGAACCTGGAATCCCCTCAAACTTCTTTAAAACAGATAGCGGGAAATTAAAAACTCTAAATAACAAATCACTTATAACGGGTAATTGAGAAAGACTGTGAAACCATGTAGGCGTAAATCCATCTTTCGGCGCTGTTACTGAAGTATTCATTATTACTAATCCGTCAATTTTCTTTCCTGCTCTGATCGCACCAGCAACACCAATCATACCACCCCAGTCGTGGATTACCAATCCAATAGATTCTTCTTTAATCGTTTTAAAAAAACTGGCCATCCATTCTGTATGAGCTTCTAAAGAATGTTCGCTTATCTTTATTTTATCAGAAAATCCAAATCCAATTAGGTCTGGCACAATCAATCGAGCTTCATCACTATTAATCTGATCTAATACTTTTTTATATAAATATCCCCACATAGGATTCCCATGAACTAGGACAATAGGCTTCCCTTTGCCTTTCTCCATGACATGCATATTTTTTCCATTTACATCAATATTATGATGATTATAAGGTAGGCGACGTAAAATCCACCCAGGAATTATATTATTTGATTGATTATTCATGTATTATAAAAAAAATAGTAAAAAAAAGTTTTTTAACCTTGACTAAAATAAAAAAAATTAAATAATTTACAAGTGCCAGCCAATCAGCTTTTCGTAAGCTTAAGTATTTGCAAACAGCCTCTTTATTAGAGAGAAAATATACAATTATTAAGTATAACTGTGTATTGAATTAAATTAATTAACAAGGGTAAGAGTATTATTTAGAACTATGGCAGAAGAAATTAAAATAAATTTTCCTACGGAAAATGAATCAACTCCGAACATCGATTCGGATCTAAAAAATCAAATTTTAGGATTTAACATCAAAGAATCAATGGATGAGTCAAATCAGACAGATGAAGAAGTGTGTCCAAAGGAATTTGAAATCGATGAGTATTATAAAAATGACGATCTAGGCAAGAGTGTACTAGAGATGAAATATTTAGCACCTTGGGAGAAAAACCCATGGGATTTATGGAAACGTCAAGCTAAGGCACTAGCTAGTGTAGAAAAAACAAAAGAGCTTCAGGAAAAATGGGAAGCTGCATTCTTTGATGCACTGAAAAATTTTAAATTCGTACCAGGTGGAAGAATTATGCATGGTGCAGGAAGAGAGGATATTACTACTACATTAAACAATTGTTATGTTGTAGGAATTAAAACAGATTCTATAAAATCTATATATGATTGTGTTGTACAAGAAGCAATGACATACAAGTATGGTGGTGGATGTGGTCATGATTTATCCATCCTAAGACCTTCCGGAGATGCTATTCTAGGCACGGGCGGTGACTCTTGTGGTCCTGTTGGATTTATGAATTTGTTTAGCGAAAATACCAATACTATCGCACAACATGGTAGACGTGGTGCAAATATGCAGACATTGAGAGTTGACCATCCTGATATTCAAAAGTTTATCGAAATCAAAACTGGTGATGTTGATATGGTTAAATATTCCAATATATCTGTATTCTTGACAGACGATTTTATGGAAGCAGTGCAAACTGATTCTAATTTTGATTTACAATGGGGCGGAAAAGTTTATGAAACGGTAAATGCCAAAGATTTATGGATGAAAATTATTGAACATGCTCATGCCAGTGCAGAGCCTGGGTTATTATTCTGGGATACTATGAAGAAATATCATAATGCAGAATACTGTAGTCC
>AQSA01000002.1 GCA_000402815.1 Candidatus Neomarinimicrobium atlanticum
ACAGAAAAGTGCTTACGTTTAAATATTAGAATTAGTTTAAAATATATAGAGTCATGGATTGGTGGAGTTGGTTGTGCAGCGATTTATGGATTGATGGAAGATGCTGCTACCGCAGAAATCTCTAGGACATCTATATGGCAATGGATAAAACATAAAAATAAATTAGATAACGGTAAGATTGTCGATAAAAATCTCTTCCTTTCTTGTCTTGAAGAAGAATTTCAGAATGTCAAAAATGAAGTAGGAGATGATAGTTTTTATAATGGAAATTTCACTAGAGCCAAAGCTATATTAGAAGAGATTACTTTATCAGAAAATTTAGAAGATTTTTTAACACTTAAAGCATACGGGGAACTATAAAATGGATTTAAAAAAACAAGTTTTAGACTTAAAAAATGATTGGGAAATGAACAANAGATGGTCTCATGTGAAAAGACCTTATACTGCAGAAGAAGTAGTAAAACTAAGAGGNTCTCTACAGCCAGAATATACTTTAGCTAGAGTTGGAGCTGAAAAGCTATGGAAAATGTTAAAAGAAGAGGATTATGTTCATTGCCTAGGAACGTTAACTGGAGGCCAAGCAATTCAAGGTGTGAAAGCTGGTGCAAAAGCTATTTATTGTTCTGGTTGGCAGGTAGCTGCTGATAATAATAGCGCTGAAGCTATGTATCCTGACCAATCACTATATCCTGTTGACTCTGTACCATCGCTTGTAAAAAGAATTAATAGTTCTTTTAAAAGAGCTGATCAGATTGAATGGATGACATCAAATGGTAATCCAAAATTTGATTTTTTCACTCCAATTGTTGCAGATGCTGAAGCAGGGTTTGGTGGAGTATTGAATGCATTTGAACTTATGAAAAATATGATTAAAGCTGGAGCAGCTGGAGTTCATTTTGAAGATCAATTAGCGAGTGTAAAAAAATGTGGTCATATGGGCGGAAAAGTACTTGTTCCTACCCAAGAAGCTATTAATAAGCTTGTTGCAGCTAGATTGGCTGCAGATGTTTCAAATGTACCAACGTTGTTGGTGGCAAGAACTGATGCTAATGCAGCAGATTTACTAACATCAGATATTGATGAAAGAGACACCGAGTTTGTAACTGGAGAAAGAACTTCAGAAGGGTTTTATCGTGTAAAGCCTGGCATTGATCAAGCAATCTCTAGAGGGTTGTCTTATGCGCCATATTCAGATTTACTATGGTGTGAGACAGGAAAACCAAATCTTGAAGAAGCAAAGAAATTTGCAGAATCAATTAAGAAAGATCATCCTGAGCTGATGTTAGCTTATAATTGCTCACCTTCATTTAATTGGAAAGCAAATTTAGACGACGCAACTATTGCTAAGTTTCAAAGAGAGTTAGGTGCAATGGGATATAAATTCCAGTTTATTACACTTGCAGGAATTCATTCTATGTGGCATGGTATGTTTGATTTAACAAAAAAATATGTTAAAGACGGTATGACTGCTTATGTAGAGCTTCAGGAGAAAGAATTTGCGGACCATGATAAGGGATATACTTTNTCAGCTCATCAACAAGAAGTGGGAACAGGATATTTTGATGCAGTCAATAATTGTATTGTTGGAGAGTCTTCAACTAGTGCAATGGATGGTTCCACAGAAGAAGAGCAGTTTTAATTCTTTGTAGTTCTTTTATTATAAATAACCGATGCTAAAGTAATTTTTTTTTTTAAATTAAAAGCATGAGTAATATATCAGAATATTCAGAATTAGTACAACCAACGCACATTAACACAGCAGGTACTTTATTTGGAGGCTATATGTTGGCCTGGTTAGACCTAGCTGCTGCTAAAGCTGCAACNGAATTTTTAGAANATACAGATGCTTGGGGGGCAGTAACGCGCGCATTAGATAAAGTAGAATTTAAAGAACCTGTTTTTCTTGGAGATTGGGTTAAATGTAAATCTGAGATTGTAAAAACAGGAACCTCTTCTATGGTAGTACAAGTAAGAGCATTTGCTCAAAGTAAAGATCACGGTAAAAGATTAGCATGTACAGCTGATATTACTTTTGTTGCAGTTGTCAAAGATGAAAATGGTAGTTTAGTTAGTTTTAATCACAATTTAAGTTTGAATGAGGAGAAATAATGGCACACATTAAAAAATTAGAGTATGATATCAATATGGACAATGCTAAGAAAAGCGATATTTTAGCTATTGGTATATTTGAGGATAAGAACGATTCCAAATTAATCAATAGCCAAATGAAAGGAAAAGTTGGTGATCTTGCATATGACTTTAGCGACGATCAAAAAATTCTTTACTTTGGATTGGGAAAATCTGATAGTGCGACTCCTGAAGACTTCAGAAGAGCAGCAGGATCAGTAATGGCATTTATAATTAGCAATAAATATACTTCTATTGCGGTTGAGTGTCCTAAATCTGATAGCAATGATGACTATTTTTGCCAAGCATTTTCAGAAGGTCTTGTATTGGGAAGCTATCGTTTCTTAGATTTTTTCACTGATGAAAGAGGTGAATATCCTCTTGAAAAAATTACAATGGTTGATAAGTGCTGTACGGAAGCATCCAAAAAAGGAGCTACAATAGCAAGTGCGGTATGTGATGCTCGAAACTTAGCTAATAACCCACCAAATGTAAGTACACCTTCACGTTTAGCTGAATTTGCGCAAGAAGTAGGTAAAAAAGGCGATATGAATGTAACAGTATTTGATAGAGAAGAGTTTACAGAGATGGGAATGGGCGCTTTTGCTGGTGTTGCCCAAGGTACTAATGAACCCCCAAAGTTTATTATCATGGAATATTTTGGTGCAGATTCTAAGGAT
Source organism: Candidatus Neomarinimicrobium atlanticum (assembly GCA_000402815.1). Taxonomy (GTDB): domain Bacteria; phylum Fidelibacterota; class Marinisomatia; order Marinisomatales; family Marinisomataceae; genus Marinisoma; species Marinisoma atlantica. The sequence goes on from AQSA01000002.1 coordinate 2,808, forward strand.
GAAAAGCCAGTTGTATTGGTTGGTAAAGGCCTAACATTTGATACTGGTGGAATTTCATTGAAGCCAGGAGCAAAAATGGATGAAATGAAATTTGATATGTGCGGTTCAGCAATTGTACTTGGAACTATGAGTGCAGTAGCTGAATTAAAACCAAAAAAGAATATTGTAGCAATTGTTCCATCAACGCATAACATGTTAGGTGGATCCGCTTTTTTACCTGGCGATATTCTGACAGCATACAATGGTAAAACAATTGAAATATTAAATACTGATGCAGAAGGCAGATTGATTCTCGCAGATGCTTTATCTTATGCAAGTAAGCACTACGATCCTGAGTTTATGGTAGATTTTGCAACACTTACTGGAGCTTGTGTTGTCACATTTGGACATATTGCAAGTGCTATACTGGGCAATAATCCAGACCTTATTAAAAATATAGAAAAATCATCTAAAAATACAGGTGAACATGTNTGGGAATTACCATTATGGGATGAGTATTGCGATCAAGTAAAGTCTCATATTTCAGATGTNAAAAATTTAGGTTCACCTGGACAAGCTGGCACTATAGCAGGAGCAGCATTTTTAAAAGCTTTTGTTGGTAAAGATATTCCTTGGACACACTTTGATGTCGCAGGTACTTCTTGGGGAGTAGAAAATAGAAGTTATATTCAAAAAGATGGTGCTTCAGGACAAGTAGTTAGGCTAGTTTTAGATCTAATTGGCGCCTAATTAATGAATAAGTTAAAAGCTATTAATACTGTTCAGTATTCTTTACAGCTACTAACAGCATTATTGCTACTCTACTTTACTATCAATTCTGATACGCCTGAAAGAATTACTATTCCGATTCTTTTAATTTTTGGTTGGACCCTAGGGTTTGCTCAACGAAGAATTACTAGAAGAAGAGTAAATAGATTAAGAAAAAATGATAAAAAAGATGTTTTNCATGAAGGGTAGTAAAATCGATAATGAATGAATTATTTTCCAACAATATTTCTCTAGATCAAGAAAATCATAAATATGAATTAAAAGATAGTCCTGACTTTCATTTTTCAAGTGTAACTGAATTTATACATCATTTTTTTGAAAAATTCGATCAAGTAGGTATTGCTCAAAAATTAATTAACACTCATCCTAAATATAGCGGCAAGACAGTTGATGAGGTNATTAAAGAATGGGGTAAGGGTGCAATAAGAGGAACAATTGTTCATAATGAGCTAGAAGCATTCATAAAAGAAAATATCACACCAGAACACGAGATGTCTATTATTGGAGCTGAGTGGATTAAGGAAAAGCAGAAAGATCCCGATAATACATTCTTTTCTGAAGTAATTATCTACTCTAAAGAACTAGGCATTGCTGGAACAATTGATGTTTTGGTATATAATAAAAAACAGGATGCATACCATCTTGTTGACTGGAAAACAAATAAACGTATTGATAAAACATCATATAAAAAGAAGATAGGTATTTTAAACTCTACGAAACATATGCAAGATTGTAATTTTAATCATTATTCTTTACAGCTCTCATTTTATCGATATATCTTAGAACGTTATTATGGTATTAATGTTGGTAGTCAAACCCTTTTTCATTTAAAAGAAAACAGATATGAAATTTATCCTGTAAATTATCACGAAGAAGAATTAATAAATATGCTAAGAGAGAAAGAGTTAATATAGGTGCTATAGAAACAATGGAATATCTAAATACAATCTTATTAATCGTAATTGCTATACTAGCTGGAATGTCTTTTTTTCGCAAAAAAGATGATAGCAGCATCAATAAGGAGCAGTTAGAAAAAGATTTTAAAGCGATTGCCGATGATTTGTTAGTAAATCAAACAGAGGTTACAGAAAAAAAAGTTGAAGATAAACTTGATACAATCTTAGAGGGATTTGGAAAGGTCCAAAAAGAAAAATTTGATACTATGAGCAGCAAAACAAAAGATATGACTGATTTGATTACAAGGATGGAGCAAGATAGAAAAGAGTCCGTAGGTAAGCAAACAGAGTTAATTCGTACGATGCTATCGAGTACTGACAATATAAGTCGTGTTATGAATTCTCCAGGTCCAAGAGGTAAATGGGGTGAAATGCGTGTACGTCAAATTTTAGAAGCTGCTGGATTTAAAGAGGATGTTCACTTTATTCATAATAAGAAATCTGAATTAGGTGCCGATCGCCCTGACTTTGTTATAAATGGCGCAGATGGTAAAAAAATTATTCTTGATGCAAAAGTTCCTTTTACCGCATTCGAAGAATCAACTAAGACTGAAGACTTAAATGAAGTAAAGCGTTTACATAAAAAACATGCAACAGAAACTCGTGGACACATGGATAAATTAGCAAAAAGCTCTTACTGGAATCAATATGAAGATGCAGCCCCATTTGTATTAATGGTTCTACCGGCAGAAGCATTGCTGTATGCAGCTTTTCAAGCAGATGANTCTTTATTTAAAGATGGTATTGATAAGCAAATATATATATGCTCTCCATTAAACTTGCTAGCTACGATGCAAGTTATCGCTCAAGGACATGTGCATATCAAGCAAAACGAGGATGCTCGCAAAATCACCACAGCTGCTCGCGACCTCTTAAAGGTGATTTCTATTTTTAATGGTCATTTTAAAGCTATCGGAATGCATACTGAGCGCTTATTTAAGTCCTTTAACAAGGGAGCAAAAACCTTAGAAGTAAAGGTCAAACCTAAATTGGAAAAATTGAGTGATATGGGTATAGAGCTTGAAAAAGGGAAAGAAGTTGATCCTGGNATTAAAATGATTGAAGATGGTCCAATAAATATTTTTGAAGANGAAGATNTTGAACTTTCTGAAAACTCAGAATAATAATTTTATCTTACAGTCCTGCAAAATAGAAAAAATCTATAAGCGTAAATAAAAATAGATAACCAATTACTTCCCATAATCTCTTATTAATACTTTTAATTCTTACTTGAATCACATCTGCAGATTCTGTCTTTTTATATTTAAAAAGATTTGGTAGAAGTCGTGGCGTTGATTCATAATAGGCTCTATAAGACTCATCATGGGTGCTTAATAGCACTTTTTCTTCATTTAGTATAGTTGGGACATGAAAATTATTGAACATGCTCATGCCAGTGCAGAGCCTGGGTTATTATTCTGGGATACTATGAAGAAATATCATAATGCAGAATACTGTAGTCCTCTAGTTTCAACAAATCCATGTGCAGAACAACCGCTTCCTGATGGTGGATGTTGTAATCTTGGTGCTTTAAACCTAGAACGCTTTGTAGACAACAGTGGTAACTTTGATTTTGATGGTTTCCGTGAGACAACAGCTGTTGGTGCAAGGTTTTTAGATAATGTTGTTGATTACAATGTTGATCGTCATGCACTAGAAGACCAAAAACAAAATGCTATCAATGATAGAAGGGTTGGATTAGGAATTCTTGGCTTAGGTGATATGTTGGTAAAAATGGGTATTAAATATGACTCAGATGAAGCATTGGAAATTATTGGTAAGGTTATGGAAATTCATAGAGATACAGCATATGAAACTAGTGCTGATTTAGCACAAGAAAAAGGTGGATTTCCTAATTTTGACTGGGATGGATACTCTGAAAGTCTTTTTGTTCAAGACCTTCCACAAGAATTACAGGAAAAAATAAAAAATCATGGCATCAGAAACTCTACATTAACTACAGTAGCTCCTACAGGAAGTGGCGCTATTGTTGCTAGGGTAACATCTGGAGTAGAGCCAATTTTTGCCACATCCTATAAAAGAAAAGTGAAAAAAAATGATAGTCTTGGAAAAGAATTTGACACCTTTACCGTTTATCATCCCGTAGTTCAAGAAATGTTTGGCGATGATGAAAACTTACCTGACTATGTGGTGACTGCGCATGACGTAGATCCATATTTCAGAGTAAAAATGCAAGGTGAAGTTCAAAAATATATTGATAGTTCAATTTCTTCTACTGTTAACTTAGCAGAAGAAACGACCGTAGAAACTGTAGCCGACATTTACATGACAGCTTATAAAGGCAATCTTAAAGGTATTACAGTATATAGAGAGGGGTCTCGTGAAGGCATTCTTATTACTGATGAAAAATCTGAAGAAGGAAAAGTCGTAAAAGCAGCTGAAACTGGTAAGAAAACAGCTAGAAACAGACCTCAGATTACTACAGGAAAAACCAGACGAATGCGCACAGGAGATGGTACTCTCTACATCACTGTCAATGAAGATGAAAATGGATTATGTGAAGTCTTTACAGCTATTGGAAAAGCAGGTGGAACTGTTGCTGCTCAAACAGAAGCGATCAGTAGACTAATATCTCTTGCATTAAGATCTGGCGTAGATCCAAATAGTGTAATCAGTCAATTAAAAGGAATTAGTGGGCCTAACCCAACATGGGAAGATGGACAATTAATTTTATCAACTCCAGATGCTATTGGAAGAGCTCTAGAAACCTTTCTTGATGGTGAAGAAACTCCTAATTCTAAAAAAAAAGTTCAATTTGAAATAGCTGATGAAGCTCCAAGCCGTACCGAACCACAAGGTATGTATTGCAAGGAGTGTGAAAGCCATGGAATAGTTGACGAAGGTGGCTGCTTACTATGTAAAGATTGTGGCTGGTCTAAGTGCGAATAACCCCAGAGAATCTTACCTTTAACGATTTTCCAGATTTCACGCCCAACCTTACTCCCTACCAAATATTTAAATTAGGTAGCTTTGGAGGAACATACTGGAGACCTATAGACTCAAAAACAAATCAACAATCCTATAAAGATCTTCATTTAGAGCTACCAAATGAATGGTGGAGTGATATAGGTCTTGAATATCTTACATCAGATAAAGAAAATCTTACATTAAATAGATATAAAGTTCATAGTGGTACTAATCTAGAATATTGGGAGTCAAAAAATTGGATTAATCCGATAGATCCTTATGGTTGGGTACAATGGTATTGTCATTTTTTTAATGGAAGAAGAAGCAATGATGATGGACGACAAGTCCAGAGATGGAAAAACTTTACCGGTCCCAACGGTCGATGGAAACTAAGGCTAATTAGTATGATTCTTAAAAAAAATACTAAATATAATGATGAATTAATTAGTCCTGTAATCAGACAAGGGTTGCAACATTGGGGATATCAATTAACAGAACAAGATTTTCAAAATGCACTTTGGGAAAGATAAATTAATTATCTAGTATTTCTTTTTCTTTAGCTTCTTGATTTGAATTAAGTCTTTTAATAAACGAATCTGTAACATCTTGCATTTGATCCATAAATCTCTTCATATCATCTTCAGGGATTTTTTCATCTTCTTCTACCTTTTTAGTAGACTGAATGATTTCTCTACGAATATTTCTAACAGAAATTCTGCCATCTTCAATAATTTTTGAGGCAACTTTTACTAAATCTTGTCTTCTTTCTGCAGATAAAGGAGGAAAGGTAATCATAATACTATTACCGTTATTTGAAGGATTAAGACCTAGGTCTGATTCTAAAATACCTCGTTCTATATCATCGATTGCTGTCTTATCAAATGGCTGTATACTAATTGTAATTGCATCCATTACAGATATATTTGCAATTTGGTTTAACGGGGTATCATTATCATAGTACTTTACATTAATTTTATTAAACATATCAGGATTAGCTCTTCCTGTTCTAATTTTACCTAACTCCGATCCAACGAATACAATCGTTTGTTCCATCTTTGTCTTTGCAAGTTGAATATTTTGATCTAACATAATTAACTAATTGTTGTTCCTATATCGTTATCAGATAATGCATTGTATAAATTACCTTCTTTTGTTATATCTAACACAAGAATAGGCATTTTATTTTCTTTACATAAAGTTATTGCTGTTAAATCCATAATTGCTAACTCTTTTTCTAAAACTTCTGAAAAAGAAATATTAGTATATTTTTTAGCATCAGGATTTTTTACAGGATCTGAATCATACACTCCATCTACTTTTGTTGCTTTAACTAATAAAGAACAATCAAGCTCTACTGAACGTAATGCTGCTGCACTATCAGTACTAAAAAATGGATTTCCAGTACCGCCTGCAATAATGACTATTCTACCTTTCTCTAAGTGTCTGATAGCTCTTCTTCTTATATATGGCTCTGCAATTTTAGGAATATCAATTCCTGATAAAGTTCTAGTTTCTAATCCCAGCTGTTCGAGTGAATCTTGAAGTGTAACGGAGTTAATAACCGTTCCCACCATACCTATATAATCCGCTGTAACTCTATCCATGCCTTTTTCAGATGCATCTCTTCCTCTAAAAATATTTCCGGCACCCAAAACAATCCCAATATCAATATTTAGTTTTTTCAGGGAAGCAACTTCTTTTGCAAGCTGTTGGGCTACATTAGGATCAATACCATAAACATGATTTCCAGAAAGAATTTCTCCGCTAAGTTTAAGGAGAATTCTTCTTTTAGTTTTTTGTGACATTTAGTTGTTAGACTGTTCGCCTAAAGCAAAACGAACAAAGCGATTTATAGTAATATTCTCTCCAAGCTTGGAGACACCCTCTTGAATTAATTGTCCAATTGTAACATCAGGATTTTTAACAAATGACTGATGAACAAGACAATTATCTTCTTTGAATTTTTTTAATTTACCTTCAACAATTTTTTCTACAACATTATCTGGCTTACCGCTAGACTTTGCTTGATCAGTATAAATTTCTTTTTCTTTGGCAATAAGATCTTCTGATAAGCTACTTTCATCAATAGCCATTGGATTAGAAGCTGCAATTTGCATTGCAATATTATTTGCTAAATCTAAAAATCCATCAGTTTTTGCAACAAAATCAGTTTCACATCCTATTTCTAATAAAACACCTAATTTGCTACCGTGATGAATATAAGAAACAACTAATCCTTCATTTGCATCTCTAGAAGATTTTTTTTCTGCTTTTGCGATACCAGATTTTCTTAAAAAATCTACAGCTAAATCCAAATCTCCTTTAGAGTCGACCAAAGCTTTTTTACAATCCATCATTCCAGCTCCAGTTTTTTCTCTGAGAGTTTTAACTAGCTTTGCATCTATGCTCATAAAACTATGCTTCCTTTTTTTCTTCGGATTGCTTCTCTGCTTCTTCAGCTTTCGCATTCTTTTGTGCAACCTCTATAATAGCGTTAGCTATTTCTGTTACTAGTAACTGTATAGTTCTAATAGAGTCGTCATTAGCAGGAATTGGATGTGTACATAGCGTTGGATCAGTGTTAGAATCAACAATACATACAATTGGTATTTCAAGTTTTTGTGCTTCTTTTATAGCGATAGATTCTGTTTTACCATCCACGATAACTATCATGCTTGGTAATCTTTTCATATCTTTAATTCCTCTATGCTGATCTGAAAGCTTAATTTTTTCGCGATTTAATTGTAGAATTTCTTTCTTGGTTAAATCTTCGAATACTGAAGATCCTTCTTTTTCTAGGGAATGTAGTCTTTTAATACTTTTTTTAATTGTAGAAAAATTAGTTAATGTTCCGCCTAACCATCTCTCTACTACATAAAACATACCACATCTATCAGCTTCTTGCTGTATAACGTCTTTAGCATGCTTTTTGGTGCCAACAAACAGTATTTCTCCGTTCTTTTCTACTGTACTAGTAATAAACTCTACCGCTTTTTCAAGCCCCTCTAGCGTATGATCTAAATTGATAATATCAATGCCATTCTTTTGGGATATAACATAGTCTTTAAAATTTGGATCAGTTTTGCTTGAAACATGCCCGAAATGAGCGCCTGAATTTAATAAATCTTCTTTTGTAATTTTTTGCATATATTTTTTATCTCTTAGAGAATTGGAATTTCTTTCTCGCTCCAGGTTGACCATACTTCTTTCTTTCTACTTCTCTGGCATCTCTTGTTAACAATCCATGTGACTTTAATTGGGGTCTAAATTCTGCATCTACTTTCAAAAGAGCTCTTGCTATACCAAGTTGAATTGCTCCAGCTTGACCAGTTAGACCTCCGCCAGAAACGTTAATGTTCAGATCATATTTATCTTTAAGATTTAATACTTCCAAAGGCTTCATTGCATGAATAACCAAAGATTCTCTTTTTAGATGTGAATCAATATTTAATTTTTTATTAACAGTAGAAGTTCCAGAACCATCAGATAGATAAACTCTCGCAGTTGATTCTTTACGTCTTCCAACTCCATTAAATAATTCTTTTTTCATTAAATAGAACTCCATTCAGTTGGTTGTTGTGCTTCTTGTCCATGATTAGAGTCTTTATAAATTCTAAGATGTGTTAAAATCTCATTACCTAATCTATTTTTTGGTAACATACCTTTTATTGCCTTTAAAAGTACTTTATCTGAATCATTTTTCATTAAATCTTTATAGCTAGTAAACTTAACCCCACCTGGATAACCAGAATGGCTAAAATATTTTTTTGAGTCAGCTTTGTTACCAGTCAGCCTTATCTTATCTGCATTTACTATAATTACCGCATCACCCATATATAAATTAGGAGCATAATTAGGTCTATGCTTTCCTCTTAATATCTGAGCAACTTGGGATGCAAAACGCCCCAATACCTGATTGTCGGCATCTAGCAACCACCATTGTTGCTTTATATCTTTTGCTGATACTGTACTTGTTATCTTTTTCATTAGTGTCTCAAAAATGCCTCAAAACTTAATCGATGTGATTCCATTAGTCAATGATTAATGATAGGGAAATTTATAAAGTATAAAACTTGCTTTTTGATACTACATATTTAACTTTTCCAACCATCTCTTCACCGATGAATGGTGAGTTTGAAGATTTAGAATAAATATCTTTATTTGAGAAGGTCCATTTTTGATTTGGATCAAGTATCGTAATCTGAGCTTTCTTGCCAATTTCAAATAAATCTCTATCAATATTCATAACTTTTCTTGGATTGACTGTCAACTTTTCAATCAAAGATTTTAAACTCATGCCATTATTTTTTACTAAAACTTTATTAACTGCACCAAAACAACTCTCAAGACCAATCATACCAAATGCTGCATCATTAAAAGTAGTTTCTTTATCTTCAAGCGTATGTGGAGCATGATCAGTAGCGATACAATCAATAATACCACTTTTAATACCCTCAATAAGTTTCTTTCTGTCTGATTTTCCTCTAATTGGCGGACCAACCTTCAAATTTGTATTAAATTCTTGAATATCTTCATCTGAAAAGTATAAATGATGAGGACAAACTTCTGAAGTAATAAGACCATCTTTAGATTTGAATTTTTTGATTAAATCTACAGATTCTTTTGTTGATACATGTAAAATATGTAATCTTGCATTAAGAGATGTAGCTAATAATAAATCTCTATAAACCATCATAGCTTCAGCTAAGCTATTATTGCCTTTCAATCCTAGATTGCTAGATGTTTTACTTGCATTCATTACACCATCATTTCTGAGATAAATATCTTCAGAGTGATTTAAAATAGGTGCATCAATCATTTGTGCATATCGTAATGCTAGACTCATAAATTGAGGATTTTGTATTGACATACCATCATCTGTAAAAGCAATTGCGCCATTTTTCTTCATTAACATCATTTCAGTCAAATGTTCACCTTCTAAATTTTTTGATACTGCACCAATTGGGAAGATTTCTATTGGTAAATCTTTACTCTTACTTGCTATATAATATACATGTTCTGGAGAATCAATCACTGGATCTGTATTTGGCATCGTACAAACTTGTGTAAAACCTCCTGCAATTGCAGCCATAGAGCCTGACTCTAAGTTTTCTTTATCTTCTCTACCAGGTTCTCTAAAATGGACATGAATATCACAAAAACCATGGGTAACTATTAAACCCTTACAATCAATGACATTGTAATTTTTTCCCTTAGAAGGTATAGAGTCTGCAATTTTAGATATAGAACCATTTTCAACCAATAAATCGCCAATAAATGTCTTCTTTGAGAATGGGTCAATAATTCTACCACCTTTTAATAATAGTTTTTTTGTAGTTTGATTATCTATCATAATTTTTCCGATTTATCTGCAAGCAAGAGATAAAGAATTGACATTCTTGAAGCTACGCCATTTAATACTTGATCTAAAATAACTGCATTATCTGAATCTGCAATCTTGCTATCAATTTCTACTCCTCGATTCATTGGACCTGGATGCATAATAACAATGTCTTTCTTTAATTTGCTAATCCTCTCATAAGTCAAACCAAATTCACTATGATATTCTCTTTTAGATGGAATTCTACCTAAATGCATTCTTTCAAGTTGAATACGTAATCCAATTACTACGTCACACCAATTTAAAACTTCATCAATGTTATGAGTAATATTAACTCCTAATTGTTTAGCATTGCTTGGCAATAGAGTACTAGGACCACACACTACAATTTCGGCACCTAGTTTTTTAAGTGCAAAGATATCACTTCTTGCTACCCTACTATTTAGGATATCACCTATAATACCGACTTTTAAATTTTTTATCTTACCAAATTTCTCTTTAAGTGTTACCATATCTAAAATAGCTTGCGTTGGATGTTCATGGGACCCATCTCCTGCATTGATCACTGCTCCATCAATGTACTCAGTTAACTTTAGTGCTGATCCAGGATGTCCGTGTCTAATAACAGCTCCATCTATTTTCATTGCATCAATATTTTGGATTGTATCTTTTAGAGTTTCTCCCTTCTTAACGCTGCTTGTTGATGAAGAAAAATTAATACTATCTGCTCCTAATCTTTTTTCAGCTAGCGTAAAACTAATTTTTGTTCTTGTAGAATTCTCAAAAAACATATTAACAATCGTTTTTCCCTTCAATAAGATTGCTTTTCTTTCTGGGCTTTCTAGGATTTCTTTGAATTTAAATGAAGTATCAATTATTTTATTCAAATCAGAAGTTGGAAAATGTTCTAAACCGATAAGATGTTTGCTTTTTAGCATATTTTTTCTCCAATTCTCGGAAACTTAGCTTATTTCAACTAATTTATCAACTATATCATTAACGCTGGTATTGTCAATATCAAATACATGATCAAAACTCTGGTTATCAAACCATTTCATTTGTCTTTTTGCATATTGCCTAGTGCGAATGTGAATTTTTTCTATTACATCTTCTAATGATATTTTTTTATCTAAATATGATGATATCTCACTATAGCCTATATAATCTATATGATCAATATTGCAATTATGATCTTTTAGATATTGAACTTCTCCTATCATACCTTCCTCTATCATAGATAAAGTTCTTTTGTGGATAATCAATTCAAGAGATTTTCTTGGCATTCTGAGATATACAGTATTGATTCGGTCATGGAAAGCACTTTTTTTATTATTAGACTTAAAATTCTCTGTCATATTCTTTCCTGTAATTTTGTAAATTTCAAGAGCTCTAATTAATCTTCTTTTATTATTAGGATGAACCTTTTTTGAATATATAGGATCAATAGAGACTAATTCCTTGTAAAGATTATCTGAATTTCCATTATCATACTCTTTTTCAAGATAAGTTCTAATTTTTGCATCTGTTTTACTTCCAATAAAAATACCCTCCACCAAAGACTTTAGATATAATCCTGTACCGCCGCAGATAATGGGTGTTTTATTTTTCTCTAAAATGGTGACAATTCTTTGATCTACTAACTCCACAAATTCGCCCGCCGAAACTGTTTCATGTAAATCTTTTGTACCAATTAAATGATGCTTAATTATACTTAAATCTTTTGCAGATGGTTGGGCAGTACCGATTGGGATCATTTTATAAATCTGCCTAGAATCTAATCCGATAATTTCACTATTTAATTTCTTAGCTAATTTTATTGATAAACTTGTTTTTCCTATTCCGGTAGGACCAACTATTGCAAAGATATTTGTCAAGCTAGATTGATGCCTGTTAGTAAATTAAAAATCAGCTTTGCTGGCTCGAATATTACAAAACTAAATATACTTAATCCGCCAATCAGTGATAATAATACCAGTCCCATCAATACACGAGGACCATAATATTCAATTTGATACAATGTTCGAGGGTCTCGAATAAACAAAGGCAATAATCTTGAGCCATCTAAAGGAGCAATTGGAATTAGATTAAATAATGCTAAAACAATATTTATAAAGACAAAAAATATCATAGCGCTAGTAAATAATTCTGGAATACTAAATGGAGCAATAGTAGAGAATCTTAAAAAAATAGAGCCTATAATGGCTAAAAAAATATTCGAAGCAGGACCTGCAATAGCAATTAACATCATATCTGTTCTAGGCTTGGAAAGATTTCGCATATTAACAGGTACAGGTTTTGCCCATCCAAAACCAAGGAAGTATAATGCTAATGTTCCAATTGGATCTAAATGACTAATAGGGTTTAAATTCATTCTATCTTGATAGTAAGCTGTATAATCACCCAAATAGTAAGCTACTCGAGCATGAGCATATTCATGAAAAGTTAATGCAAATAAAATACATGGCATTACAATCAATTGCATTTCTAGTGGTGCGCTTGCTATTCCCATACCAAAAAATAGTTAATTCTTACCCTTTTCAAAAGCTTTCATATATTCACTATCAATAAATTCTCTTGAAAGATGAGTGTAAATTTCTGTAGTTGATATGTCTGCATGTCCAAGAAGAGCCTGCACTTCTACTAAATTTGCTCCACCATCTATTAGGTGGGTTGCAAAAGAGTGTCTAAAAGTATGTGGAGATATTTTTTTAGGAATAGCCGCTCTATCAATATATTTTTTTACTGATTGCCATATTGCAGCTCGAGTAAGTGGCAATCCATTATTACTCAAGAAAACAAACTTTGATCCTTTGGTAGATCTTTCAGATAAAATTCTACGTGATTGTGTTAAATATCGCTCTAACCATTTTCTTGCATAATAAGTTAACGGAATCATTCTTTCTTTATTTCCCTTGCCAAAAAAACGAATAAGATCTAAATCAAATTGTATATTATTCACTTTCAGATTACATAACTCGCTAACTCTCAAACCAGAAGAATATAGCATTTCAAGAATGCACCTATCTCTTAATCCTAACAACTCATTATCAGTATTTTCAGATTGAAAAAATACTTTATTTATTTCATCTATAGTCAATATTTCTGGTAAAGCTTTTGGTATCTTAGGAGTAAAAACTCCATTAAGAGGATTGCTCTGGATGATTTTTCTATCTAAAAGAAATATGAAATAAGAAGAAAGCGAGGAAAATTTTCTCTTTATTGATCTGGGAGATAATTTTCTCTTTGAAAGCTGCCTGAAAAAATTTTTTGTATGCTTAGTTTCAACAACAACATCTTTAAAATTAATTTTATTCTTTTTCAAGAAAACATTGAAAGATTTTAAGTCCGAAAGGTATGCACTAACAGTATTGTCTGAATAATTTCTTTCGATTTTTAACATTCTAGAGAAATCATCTAAGTTAATTAGCATTTCTATCCAATTAATTCAATATATGATTTTGAATCGAGTAATTTAGATTGATCAGCATTATTATCTAATTCAATCTTAACCATCCAACCATTTTTATAGGGATCTTCATTTACTTGCTCTGGAGTATCGTTCAAGTCTTCATTTACTTCAATGACTTTACCTGTTAATGGCATATACATATCTGATACAGTTTTAACTGCTTCGATTGTACCAAAAACATCTCCATCATTAAAATTTTCTTCTACAGTAGGAAACTCTAAAAAGATAATGTCCCCTAATTCACTTTGTGCAAAATCTGTAATTCCGATAGTAGCAATATTACCACTTATTTCAACCCACTCGTGTTCAGATGTATACATTAAATTCTCTGGATGATTCATTTAATCCCTTTCCTCGTCGACAAAACTCACTGTTTTGTTTACTCTTTTTTTAGTAATTATTAGGAGTATTTAGCAAAGTATTTAGTAAAACTCCTAATCAGTACCGAAAATTACGATAAAAAAGTTTCATTAGAAGTAATTAATTTCTCATCATTACTTATTAAATCAACAAACATATTTTTATCATATTTTAAATACCTTTCAGTTGTTTTAAAGTTGCTATGTCCCATCAATCCTTGCAATATATAAGGATTAACATCTTTAGCAATTTGAGTAAAAGCAAAGGTATGTCGCAGATCATGTAACCTTGCTTTAATACCAACTTCTTTACAGGCTTTACCCCATGATTGTGATAACCCATGAGGAGTAAACATACATTCTCTTGTAATTTGATAATGGTACAATGCTTCCTCACTTAATTTGATGAATCGTTCTTTACCACCCTTACCATAGACTCGTAAGAAATTATTCGCTTTAAGTTGAAGTCAAGGATAAAATGTTTTATGATGATAAACCCTTAGATAAGTCTTTAAATAAAGTAGTATGCATAATTTTTTGATTAGTGATTCCTTAGATTGTTTAACTTTAATGAAATCAATCAAAAGGGGATGATAGTGTATAAATTATATAGAACGATACAGAAAAGAAGGAGTATAATTTAGTGGAAAATGTCTTAATAATTGGGGGTAATAGATTCGTTGGTAAAGCATTATCAGAAAGACTATTACATAATGGAATTCAAGTTGATGTATTCAATAGAAGTGGAACATCATCAGATGGTGCAAAAGTCATACAAGGTGATAGAAATAAACCAGAGGACTTAGAAAAGATAGACTTTACTAAATACGATTGTATTGTTGATATGTGCTTGTTCTTTGAAAGTCAGTTTGATTTGATTGAACACCTTATACCAAGCGAAACCAATTATATCTTTGTCAGTAGTGCAGCAGCTAATAGTAATTATTCAGAACACTATGGAGACTATGGACACGACAAGAAACAAGTTGAAAGAAGACTACAAGATTCAAAACTAAACTATAAAATAGTTAGACCAAGTTTTATCGTTGGTCAAGGTAATTACAGACCAATATTGAGCTATTATATGAATAAGATTATCAATAGAGAACATATTGAAATAGGTGGTAATGGACAAAACAATATTAATATTGTGTTTGTTCAAGATGTAGTAAAGCATTTGGAAAGATTAGCAACCACACCAGAGAGAACATATGAGATAATAGAACTCGTTGGAGATAATATTCAGATTATTGACTTAATCTACAAAGTAAATGAATACTCACGAGAGGGAGAAGTCTTATTAGTTCAAGATGATGAAAATGCAATACTACCTAAAAACGATTTCATATTTGAAACTAATTGGGATTACACCAAGTTAGATGAAGGATTAAAAGATTATGCAGAATGGTATTATAAAGAAGGAGCAAAGGGTTATGGATACAATATATAAGATGAGGATCTATGCTAATATTATGAAACTGGTTTACCATAGTCATTGGTTCCCTCATCTCCTTTTTGGCAGAAAAGATATATCCAATAAAAAACAGAGAGGTTTACTAAAGGTATCATAGCAAGGATATAAAAGACTATAATCCACCATCCTGGCCAATTTAGATCATGGAATCTTCTAAATCCTATTGCTAGGTTTGGAATAAAAAATGCTACTACAGCTACCATTCCCAATATCCCAAAAGATACTATTGAAGCAATAATTACTACAATCCAGAACCAAACAAGAAACATCCAATAATCTTCACGACTACATCTTCCTTGAAAATCTGAATATTGCTCAGTAATAACATTCCAAAAATATCCATAGAATGAACCTTTTAGTGTTTTATGTTTCATAATCAACAAATCTAACGATTATTCAGAGTAGATGTCTATTGGAAATAATGATTATAAATATTCAATATCTGACTTTTCTAGCTGCTCTTCTTCGGGTGTAAAACCAAAAGAATATATATAGCCTAAATACATTGCATAGACAAGGAAGAGTATACTCATGATTGCCCAAATAATATTTTCTGAAAAAATAGCTGCAAAATAACTCATTACAAGATCAAAGGATGCCCCAATCAGCATCATAGGTTCAGCAAACACTAACATGAAGGGTGAAGTAAAAATTGCTAAATATTCAATTGATCCTTCATACATAGAACCATCCATGTTGAAAGCAAATCCAGTATATAAAAAATCTCCTATAAGAACACCAAGACCTGATATAAGGGCACCAAAAATTGATGTGTATTTTAATGTATCCAAAGACACTTCTTTAGATTCTTCATCGGTTATATTTTTTGTAGTGGTATAAAAAATCACTTTACCGACAATATAACCTATTCCAATAGCAAAAATACCTATACCTAAATCAGTTATAATCATTGTGATAGCATATACAGATGCTGCAATATTTGAGGTAATAGTGGCACACATCATAACAATTAATATCAATAAAAATTTGTTTTTAATCATACTACCCTAGTACCACAAAAAAATATATAAAAGACATAACAGAAGATAAAATTGCTATTATTGGGATTAAGCATCCTTGACCACCACTTCTTTTTTTATCTTTTATTATAATTTTTTTTACTCCATGGATTGGATAATTTTCATTAGAGCTACTAAAAACATCATAAAAAAGTTTTAAACAATAATCTACATCCTCTCTTGAATAGTCTGAAAAAACAATATACATCGTTGATCTATAAATGGTTTTCGTGGTTCCCATTCTTTCATTTTTGAAAATTATCTCTTTATAAATATAATCATTAACCTTAGGCCATAATTTATCTCGCTTCTTGCTCATACATATTCATCCTTATTTTTTTTCATATTTAAAGAATTAGTACCCAAATTAATAAGCTAAGACTTGATAGTGACATAATAATTGGCACCAAACATCCACTACCATTACTACTATTTTTATAAACATGTAGTTGTTCAAAAATCTTATCCATATCATTTTCTGAAAAATAACTGTATTGCCTTAAATCGTTTCTTACTTCCATTTTTCTCGCAGAAATTGGAAATCCTTGCCCTCCCGAAGAAGGAAAAAATCTTGCTGCATAGAGTACTTCAAATTCTTGCAGAATAGACATTCCAAAATTTTCATTGTCTTTTAATTTCGTAAAAATAAAAGTTTTAAAAGACCAATATGTCATTGCAATATTGTATGAAGGTTGATCGTCTTTTGAAATACCCAAAAAACTTTTTGTATCAAGTGCAAAATCGAAGATTTTTTTAACTTCAGTTTTTGTGCAGAACATCTTTCCATGAAAAGCAAGTTTGTAAAAATAAATCTGAAGAAGTACAGACAGAGATCCTAAAAAATTTTCTGTATCTTCAATACCATATTTTTCATATAAATCATCTTTGCTTTCTAAAAGAATTTCTTCAATAGGAATTAATGATTTTCCAGTAAATCCAGGTGCCTTGACAACACTTTTATCTTTAATAAGCTGAACATCAAAAGGTTTAAAATTATCATGATTTTCTTTACAAATTTTTTTGAAAAGATTAACTAAGTCTTTTTGATTTTTATTCATAATAAATAAATCTAACGATTATTTAGAGTAGATGTCTATTGTAAATATTGCAATAATAAGATTTGAGGGATTATTTTCATCTGAAAAAGTTTATAATAGTATTTAGCAGAGTATTTAGTTGAGTATTGAGTAGAAAATTCGCTCTTTCTAAATACTTTTCGCAATACTCTAAAAAAAAGGGGCAAATTAATGCCCCTATTTTTACCTGTTTCTTTTGAATTTTATCGTCGAGAAATCAACTTCTTGTAAAGGGTAAAAAATTAGTCCAAAGGTCAGATGTATACATCAAATTCTCTGGATGATTCAATTTTCTCCCCTTTCATTTTTTTAAGAAAATTACTTAAAAAATTTATGTCAAAATTTCCATTAATAAAGTCATTATTTGATAAAATCATTTCTAATAGTGGCAATGTTGTTTTTGGTCCCTCAATAAAAGTTTCTTGTAGAGCTCTCTGCATCTTAATAATAGCCTTTTTTCTTGAAGAAGAGTGAACAATTAACTTTCCAAGCATAGAATCATAAAATGGCGGTATTTGGTATCCTGCATAAATATAAGAGTCAATACGTACTCCAATACCCCCTGGAAAATTAAGAGAATCAATTTTTTTGGGAGATGGTGTAAAATTATTGAAAGGATCTTCTGCATTTAAGCGACATTCAATAGAATGACCTTTGCTTGTAATCATATCCTGATTAAAAGACATTTCTTTACCGTAGTGCATCTTAATCTGTTCTTTTACAAGGTCTATCATATAAACCATTTCTGTTACAGTATGCTCAACCTGAATTCTGGTATTCATTTCAATAAAATAAAAGTTTTTATCTTCGTCTACTAAAAATTCAACTGTTCCAGCTCCAACATAATTTACTTTTTTAGCTAAATCTAAAGACTTTGAAGTAAGGACTTGCCTTAGCTCTGCATCTACAAAACTAGATGGACATTCTTCAATTAATTTTTGATTATTTCTTTGTACAGAGCACTCACGCTCTCCTAGATGCACATAATTACCAAATTTATCACCCAATACTTGAACTTCAATATGGCGACCATTATTTATAAATTTTTCTACATATATTTCAGGATTATCAAAAGCCTTACTTGCCTCAGATTGTATAATGCTAAACCCTTTTTCTGCTTCTTTAGCATCATGTAATACTCTCATGCCTTTTCCACCGCCGCCACCAGAAGCCTTTAACATGACTGGGTATCCGATGTTATTAGAGACTTCCAGAAGCTCATCTACAGAACTCAATACATTGCTACCAGGAACAATCGGTACCCCTGAGTCTTCAGCTACCTTCCTTGCATTAACTTTATCACCCATTAAATTAATAGTATTAGAATCTGGTCCAATAAAACAGAATCCATTTTCTTCACATATTGCACTGAATTGGGCATTTTCTGCTAGGAATCCATACCCAGGATGAATTGCATCAGCATTAGAAATTTCGGCAGCTGCAATGATTCTAGGTATATTTAAATAGCTTTGCAATGGTGGGCCTTCACCAATACATATTGCTTCATCTGCAAATTTTATATGCAATGAATATTGATCTGCTTTCGAATAAACAGCTACGGTTTTAATACCCATTTCTTTACATGCACGAATCACTCTTATGGCAATCTCGCCTCTATTTGCAATGAGTATTTTTTTGAACATATTTTATTCAGAACAATTTAAGATAAACAAAGGTTGGTCAAATTCAACTGGGCTACCATCTTCAACAAGAATCTCTTTTACAGTTCCACTTCTTTCACATTGAATTTCATTCATAATTTTCATTGCTTCTACAATACACATGGTATCACCTTGACTAACTGAACCATTAATTTGTATAAATGAATCAGAATCTGGATCTGGAGATGAATAAAATGTTCCAGGCATGGGCGAACGAACAGTGAAAGTATTTGCATCTACTTTAGGAGAAATAATATCTTCTTTATCTAAAGGAGCGCTATGTTTATCTACGGTTGACGTAACTACATTTGGTGATAGATTGCTAATATCAGAATTTATAATTGGCGGTTTTTTAGTAACTTTTATTTTTCTAAACCAAAATCTGACTTCTATTTCATTTATGTCACTATTTTCTAGTATATATATAACTTCTTTTAGTTTGTCTTTCCACATAAGATTATTGCTTTACTCTTTCAGAATAAGTACCAGTCTTTGTGTCAATTTTTAAAGAATCGCCCTCATTGATAAATAAAGGTACTTGAAGCTCAAGTCCTGTTTCCATTTTAGCTGGCTTTGTTGCATTTGTTGCTGTATTTCCTCTATGTCCAGGATCTGTCTGAATAACCTTTAGAATTACTTTTGCTGGAAGATTAATATTAATAATATCGTCTCCATCAAAGACAAGATCTATATTCTCTCCCTCCTTAATGTATTTATGGCCATCCTGCATCATTAACTCAGAAACTTCGACCTGATTAAAAGTTTGATTATCCATAAAAATATAGCTAGATGCATCTTTATATAAATATTGGAATTGACTGGAAGTGACCCTAATAAACTCTAACTTTACTCCAGCATTAAAAGTTTGATCAATCACTTTACCTGACTGAATATCTTTTAATTTTGTTCTAACGAATGCTGGGCCTTTTCCTGGCTTTACGTGCTGAAACTCTACAACTTTCATTCTTGAGTTTTTAAAGTTTAATATAGATCCGTTTTTTATATCTGCCGTTGTACTCATAGTCATAACTTAATTTATTTAATTACTTTATAATAGTTTTCTTACAATTTTTTTTGCTAATTCTAAATCATATTTTTTTTCAGTTTCACTGTATTCTTTATTTGCAAATTTTACTGAATCAATTTTTTCTAATAGGCTTAATAAATCTTTATCATCAAAAAAAGTTTTTAATTCTTGTGAGGTCATTTCAAACGAAATAATATAAAATTGATTTTCCAGATATTTCTTTAGAATTACTGAAAGCTTATTATAAAAAACTTCAGACGATATATCTTTAAACTTTAAGTTATTTAACTTTTTAACTGAATCTTTTTTTGGATCTTTATTAAAAAATTTAATTGAATTTAAAGAAATATTACTATCTCTTTTTTTCCATAGATAGCATATAAACAGAAAGAGGATAATTATAATTAATATCAAAGCTAGTCTGTATTTCTCATAAGGGAATCTAATCTCTTTTATAGGCTTATCACTTTGAATATTAATTATAGAACTATCAATGACAGAATCAACATTTATATGCAAAGAGTCTGTACTAAATATTGTGATGTCAGTAGAATCTGGAAAGTTAACACTAAGAAGATATGGCGGGATAACTACTTTACCGGTATCCCAGAATGTTATTTCAAAATTAATATTCAAAGATTCATATAAGGTATCTATTGTTGAGCTTTTGATTATGACTTTAGACGAATCAGATATCCATAGCGAAGAATCAGACCATTGCATTTCTTCAATAAAATAATGCTCATCAAGATTATCAATATTAATATTCAGATTTACAGGATACCCAATTTCTGTTTTTTCAAGATCTAGCTCATAACTTAAATTGGTATCTTTTAAATTATTCGAACAGCTAAATAGTAAAAATAAACAAGATATAATAACTATATTCATAAACTTAAGTGCGTTTAGCTCTTCTTTTGAAAAAGCGAGTAAGTGCCTTAATATAATCTTCATTAGTTCCAATTTGTAGCAAATCAAAACCAATATTTTTACATCTTTGCGCAAAAGTATTTAATTTTTTAGAAAAGTCTTTCGAAAAATCTGATCGCACTTTTTCATTAGATGTATCAATCCATACTCGTTCATTTGATTCAGAATTATGCACTTTTATTAAACCTAAATCTGGGAATTCTTTTTCAAAAAGGTCATATATTTGTATACCTATTACATCATGATTAAAGTTTAAATATTTCATTTCTGTCCAAAAATTATCATCTATAAAATCTGATATTACAAACATAACATTTTTTCTTCTAGAAATCTTGCTTGCAAATTCAAGAGCGTTTTTAATAGATGTTTGACTTTGCTTTTTATCATAATCATGATTGACAAGATCAGTAATTAAGCGAAGCACATGTGATCTACCTTTTTTTGGAGGTATATATTTAACTATATCATCGCTAAAAAGAATCAAACCGACTTTATCGTTATTTTTTATAGCAGAAAATCCTAACATTGCTGCAATCTCAACTCCTAAATCAATCTTCAATTTGCTTTTAGACCCAAAAACACCCGAACTACTAACATCAATAAGAAGTAGAACTGTTAGCTCTCTCTCTTCTTCAAAAACTTTTATATGAGGCTTTCCAGTTCTTGCTGTAACGTTCCAATCGATAAATCTGACATCATCTCCATGTTCATACTCTCTTACTTCTGAGAAAGTCATACCACGACCTTTAAAATTTGAATGATAATCTCCGCCAAAAAAATCATTTACAATATTCTTGGTTCTGATTTCTATTTGACGAACTTTTTTTAGTATTTCTTTAGACATAAATTAAAATTATGGAACAGGAATTTCTTTAAATAGCTGATCAATCAATTCCTCTGATGTCACTTCTTCTGCCTCTGCTTCATATGACAACAACATTCTATGCCTTAAGACATCTTTTCCTATATATCTAACATCTTCAGGAATAACATATCCTCTTCCATCTATAAATGCTTTTGCTTTAGCTGCTAATACTAAATTGATAGATGCTCGCGGAGAGGCTCCAAAACTAATCAAATCTTTCAACTGGCCTAATTTAAATTTTTCGGGGTTCCTTGTAGCAAATACTATATTTAGTATATAATCTAAAATTTTAGGTGCAATATAAATATCATTAAGAAGGGATTGAGCCTCTAAAATTGTTTTAGAGTTAACTACAGATTTCTGTGTTGTATCTATATTAGTTCTAGCTACCCTGGACAAAATTTCTTTCTCTTCTTCCATCGAAGGGTAATCAACAAGAACTTTTAACATGAAACGGTCTACCTGTGCTTCTGGCAGTGGATATGTCCCTTCTTGCTCAATCGGATTTTGTGTTGCCAGCACAAGAAAAGGTAGATCTAATTTAAAAGTTTCTTCTCCAATTGTAATTTGTCTTTCTTGCATTGCTTCAAGCAAAGCACTTTGAACTTTAGAGGGCGCTCTATTAATTTCATCTGCTAATATAATATTAGAAAAAATTGGTCCCTTCTTTGTCATAAAATCACCAGTCTTTTGATTGTATATTAAAGTTCCAAGCAAGTCAGCTGGCAACATGTCAGGGGTAAATTGAATTCTTTTAAATTCTGAATTAATTAAGTTAGCTACAGTATTGATAGTTAGAGTTTTCGCTAAACCAGGAACACCTTCTAATAAAATATGACCATTAGATATTACAGATATTAGAATTTTATCTATAAGTTCATCCTGTCCAACAATTACCCTTCCAATACCTTCTTTCAAATCTTTAACAAATACTGACTTTGTTGCAATTTTTGAATTAAGTCGATTTAGTGCATCCTTATTCATCATTTTCCTTTTTTATAATATGCTGAGCTTCAAAAGTGCTATTTGTCAACGGCACTAAAAACCCATTACTTTTCTTTATATTCAGCTCTCCAGCTAAATCTAATACATTTTTTCCAGAGATTGAGACTCTTAAATCTGTTATTCCATTGAGGTTACTATTATCTAGCATTGCAAAATATATATCTGTTCCATTTACTGTTAAATCTAAATATGGTTCCAATATTTCTTCAAAATTAATAGTTCCTGAAACTTGTAAATTTGGTTCTTTCTGAAGCTTTAATCTTACTTTTGGATTAGTTACAGAGCCTAGCAAATTAACTTGTCCTATATTGTTTATAATATTTAAATCTAAGCTGAGATTTCTGATAGATTCAGGCTTCAGATTTACTGGAAATTTTATTAGATCCATTTTTGTATCTCTTACCCTTAAAATGCCATTTAATATTTGAGTATTTTCGTCCGTTGAAAAATCTGGATCTTTTATATTTATATCAAAATAAACTGACTCATTTTTATCTTCAAGTAAGGATACGTCTTCGAATAATCTTCCTATATAATAAGCTGGAAAGTCTTTATGTGACTGTATATCTAGAGAATAACTTTGAATATCTGATCTATTATTAGATTGATTAATGTTTAAGGATATAGAAAATTTTCCTATCTCTGAATCACCATCAAATAATATTCCATTGTCTGCATTGATGCTCAATGGAAAAAAATTATTGTCTTTTAGTGTATCTCCACTAGCCATACTATCAAAATATTTGATATTTAGAACCGGCTCTTTTAGATGAACGTTAACACTGCCAATCAAAGAATATAGTATCTTCTCGGTATTAAAAAAATTATTACCCAATAGCATAATATTTGTATAGGATAAACTGGTCCGTAGAGATGCATTGTTTGCACTTATAAACCTATCATCACTTTTATTGATTGTAATATCTTTAAATAAAAGATACACATCTATCTTGTCGGTATTTGCAATAAGATTAATCGTAGATGATGAATCAAAATCAATATTATACTGTTTTGATAAAGATGCAATAGTGGGGTTTGATTTATTAATTTCAAATTCAAGCCCTTTCCCTATATATACATATAAAGAAACACTAATAATCACAATGAACAAAAAAAAAGTTAGTGCTATGCTTAGAAATGTTTTTAGTATTTTGTTTATTAGGCTATTCATTTGCTCAAAAACTAACCATTAATAGCCTAATAAAAAATCTAAAATCTAATCTTCAACAACTTCAAAATCAGCATCTTCGATCTTCTTTTCATCTTTCTTTGATGAATCATCCGAAGATGGAGCTTCTTGCATTGGAGGCTCTGTTCCATCAGTAGAATTTGCATACATACTAGAAGACTTAGAACTCCATACAGTATTTAAGTTTTCTATTTCTGTCTTGATATCATCGACATTACCAGAAGTATTGGCTGCTTTAAGCTTATCTAAGGCTTCGTTGAGATCTTTTTTATCATCTTCGCTTAGTTTATCATCCAAATCTTTCATTTGTTTTTCTGTTTGATAAACTAATTGTTCTCCTTGATTTTTAGTTTCAATCTCTTCTTTCTTAATCTTGTCTTCAGCTTCATGCTTTTTAGCATCGCTAACCATTTTTTCAATCTCTTGATCAGACAATCCACTTTGAGCTTCTATTCTAATACTTTGCTCTTTAGAGGTAGCTTTATCTGTAGCTTTTACATTTAAAATACCATCAGCATCCATATCAAATGTTACCTCAATTTGGGGTGTCCCTCGCGGTGCGGGAGGAATACCATCTAAGTGAAATCTACCAAGACTTTTATTATCGTTAGCTAATTGTCTTTCTCCTTGAACTACATGAATCTCTACCATTGGTTGATTGTCTGCTGCAGTACTAAAGATTTGAGATTTTTGAGTTGGAATAGTAGTATTCTTCTCAATTAAACCTGTTGCAACACCACCCATAGTTTCAATACCTAATGTTAATGGGGTTACATCAAGTAATAATACATCATCTACATCACCTGCTAACACACCTGCTTGGATAGCTGCGCCAAGAGCAACAACCTCATCTGGATTAACGCTCTGATTTGGTTCTTTACCAAATATTTCTTTTACTTTATCTTGAACTGCGGGAATTCTAGTTGAACCACCCACCAAGATTACTTCATTAATATCCTTAGCTGATAGCTTAGCATCTTTTAATGCTTGCTTACATGGACCAACCACTTTTTCTACAAGGCCTGAAACTAGCTTTTCAAAGGTAGCTCTTGTTAGCGTAATATTAAGATGCTTTGGCCCTGATGAGTCAGCAGTAATAAATGGCAAATTAATTTCTGTCTGCTTTGAAGACGAAAGTTCTTTTTTAGCACTTTCTGCTGCTTCTTTCAATCTTTGTAAAGCCATTGGATCTTTTCTTAGATCAATACCTTCATTCTTATTGAATTCATCAGCTAACCAGTCAACAACTTTTTGATCAAAGTCATCTCCACCGAGCCTTCCATCACCATTACTTGCATTCACCTCAATTGTTTGACCTTCATCATTTAGAATATCCAGAATAGAAATATCAAAAGTACCTCCGCCTAAATCGAATACAGCTACTTTTTCATCTTTCTTTTTATCGAACCCATAAGCTAATGATGCAGCAGTTGGTTCATTAATAATTCTTTTGACATTTAACCCTGCAATCTTTCCAGCATCTTTGGTTGCTTTTCTCTGAGCATCATTAAAATATGCCGGTACAGTAATAACAGCATCCGAAACATCTGTTCCAAGATATTGTTCAGCCATTTGTTTCATTTTCTGCAATACCATAGCGCTAACTTCTTGTGGCTGGTATTTTTTACTATTTGCTTCGACACTAACTTTCGCGCCATCTGTAGTAACTGTATAAGCTACCTCTTTAATATCTTTTTTGATTTCAGCAGGAGTTCTGCCCATAAATCTTTTAATTGAATAAATAGTATTGTTTGGATTAGTTACTGCTTGACGTTTTGCAGGATCTCCTACTAAACGATCTCCCTCTTTTGTAAAACCTACAACTGACGGTGTAGTTCTTCCTCCTTCAGGACTAGTAATAACAGTTGGCTCTCCACCCTCCATTACTGCTACACAAGAGTTTGTTGTACCTAAATCAATTCCAATTATTTTTCCCATAAAAATCTCCTAATATTTTAGTTTTAACTATTTAATAGATGCAAAGAGTATGCCAAGACAATAAATATGACATATATGACAATTTATATGCCATTAAGGCATATAGAAGCTTTTTATTTTATAATTCTATGAGTGTTCCGTCATATAGGTTCATTTTCTTATCACCTATACTAAATACTTTTTCATCATGTGTCGCAATAACAAAAGTTAGATTAAAATCGTTTTTTAACTTTTGAAATAAATCAATCATCTTAATGGCGTTCTTCTCATCTAAATTTCCTGTAGGCTCATCTGCTATGACAATTGATGGCTTGTTTATAATAGCTCTCATTACAGACACTCTTTGCTTTTCTCCTCCTGATAAATCAAGAGGAAAAGATTTCTTACGATCTGATAAATCAAAATATTCAAATAACTTATTTAAATAATCTGAGTCACTATTTTTACCTGCAATAAGAGTTGGAATAGTAACATTTTCAACAATATTAAGTTCTGCAATTAGATTGTGAAACTGAAATACAAATCCAATATGCTTATTTCTAATTGAATCATAATTGTTAATTGTTTTCAGATTATTATTGTTTATTACTATTTCACCACTATCTGGTTGATCGAGAGTTCCTAATAAACTTAATAAGGTAGACTTACCAGATCCAGATGCACCTTTGATGGTTAATATGTTTCCTTTATCAAGATCAAAATTTACACCCTTCAACACTTGAAGAGTTTTATCTCCATCTTTAAAAGTTTTTTTAATATTTCTAGCAGATAATATCATATATTTTTATTTATCAATTGAATTGGGCTTATCTTTTTAATAAGCATTAAAGGTAATGTAGCAAATAATCCAATTATTACTATAGAATAAAATAATAACAAAGCAATATCATTGAAACTAACTACCATAGGAAGTTTGCTAACTAAATAGAAGTCTGGATTTAACATAAATATACCAAATGTGTTTTGTAGAAATATGACCAATAAAGCAAATAAAATTCCACTTAAAATAGCGGTGACTGCTAAGAGATAGCCATATACTAAAAATATACCAGATATGTTATTTTTACTCATTCCAAAAGTACTCAAAATTGCCATCTCTCTTGTTTTCTTAGTTGCAATTTGCATTACAGAAGAAGATAGGTTGAATGAAGCAACGACTATAATAAGAAACAATGTAAAGAATGTAATCTTTTTCTCAATTTCAGTAGCATCAAATAACTGCTTATTCCTTTCTTTCCATGAAACAATTTTTTTATTAGGCAAAGGTATAATATTATCAATATTTCCAATGATTTCAATATCAGTAAACTTCTTATCAGGAAAATGATAATCCTTTGATACCGCAAACACTAAAAATTCATCAGATCTTAATATTCTATTTTTGAATATATCTTTTATAACTAATTGTTGAATATATGGCATTGCTAAATAACTCATATTTAGGTTAGTACTATAAATTGATATAGAATCGCCTATACTAAAATCCATTCTATCAGCTAAAGATTTACCAATTATAATTTCTCCATGATTTAGGTCTTGGCTATCTGAAAATAACTCTAAATCATAAAAATTTTTAAATTTTGAGCTATCTACACTCTTCACATTGACTAATGATTGCTTTTTATTTTTTGATATAAAAAATTCTTCTTCATAATACGGAGCGTATTGGATACCGTTTTTTTCAAAAATATCTACTAATTCTTTATCACTAGCATAATCAAAAGTATTGATAGCGTAATCTCCATATATCTTCTTTGTTTCATTTTCTAGTATACCTTGAAAACCGTTAAGAACAGCTACTGAAAGAATAATTGATGCAGCACCTATAAATAAGCCTACAAAAGATATAATATTGATCATACCTCCTTCTAACATATTTCTTGGCATTAGAAAGCGCCTTGCTATTAATAAAATTACATTCATTAGTTTTTTAAAATTTTAGATGGATTTATAGATAAAAGATATGCCAATGAAATACTTGAAAATAATACACTGCAGATAAGACTAAAAAATAAAGTATAGATAGCGTTATTTATACTAAATATTATAGGTAAATAACTGACAAAATAGATATTCTCAGAGAGAGATATAAATTGAAACTCTTCTTGCATGAAAATAATAAATAAAGATAACAAAATACCAAATATTGCTCCAATGAACGCCAATATCATTCCTTGAATAATAAATATTAATGATATTTTGCTATTCGACATACCATAAGTTTTCATGATTGCAAGATTATATCTTTTTTCATAAAAAAGAATGTTTATGGATCCCATTAAATTAAAGTATGATACTAGTACGATTAAACTAAAAATAAAAATAATTGGCCATTGCTGTGTATCAATCCATTCAAAAAGATCACTATGCCTATCATTGAGACTTAATTGATAAAATGGATAGTCTACATTATCTATATTTAGAGATGGATCAAAATTCATCCAACCGGTTATGCTATCCTCTAAATTAAAATAAGATTGAACTGTATTTATGGGAATAAATACTAACCTTGAATCATAGTCTTCTATACCAGAATGATATATTTCTTTTATCTCTAACAATAAAAATCTACTTCTTTCTATTCCCTTTTTAGATATTAAAGGATTAAAAATAACAATTTCATCTCCTATTGATAGATTGAGGTTCTTTGCAAGCAGACTACCGACTACAATATGATTTTCACTTATAGTATCTAGATTAGTATTCAAACTACTGAAAAGATTAAATTCCTTAAAATCTTTCTTATCTAAACCGTATATTAAAATATTACTGCTATTATCTTTTGACTTCAGGATAGCTGGCTTTTCAACATAAGGAACTAAACTAGATGAAAATCCACTATAAAAATCAGGCATTAATGATTGATCCGTTGAAAATTCGTCTTCAAATAGATGATTAATTGTTGTGTAGCCACTAATAGAAGATAATTTTTCAGATACCTTATTCTCAAATCCGCTAACTGCACCTAAAACGATATTTAGTGAAGCTATTCCAAGAGCTAAACTTATAATTGAAACT
Source organism: Candidatus Neomarinimicrobium atlanticum (assembly GCA_000402815.1). GTDB lineage: Bacteria > Fidelibacterota > Marinisomatia > Marinisomatales > Marinisomataceae > Marinisoma > Marinisoma atlantica. Next base: position 31,831 of record AQSA01000002.1, read on the forward strand.
ATATTAGTTGTTTTGAATAAAAAATTACTTTGTGATGAAAAAAATAGCCTTTTTAAAACAAGAAAAACTAGTTTCATTTCAAAGATTTAAGTGTGGGAAAGATAATTGCGTCTCTAATCCACCTAGTGTCAATAAACAGCATGACTAATCGATCAATACCAATACCAACACCTGCAGTTGGAGGCATTCCAATTTCTATAGCCTCTAAAAAATTTTCATCTACAGGAAAAGCTTCTTCATCTCCACTATCTTTTTTAGCTGACTGATCTTCAAATCTTTTTCTTTGATCTATTGGATCATTTAATTCAGAAAATCCATTTGCAAATTCCATACCTGCGATAAACAATTCAAATCTTTCAGTAAAGTCTGAGTCACCATCTCTATTTACTTTAGCTAAAGGTGAAATTTCTACAGGATGATTCATAACATAGGTAGGGTTGATTAAATTTGGTTCAACTTTCCTTCTCATTATCTCATCAATCATTTTTGCAAGACTATCAGTTTTTTTAACTTTTAAATCTAACTTTTTACATACATCAAATACTGCTTTACTATCTGTTAAATCTATAGAATGTCCAGTATGTTCCTTAATTAGTTCATCCATTGTTTTTCTAGCAAACTTTTTAGTTAAATCAATATCATTTCCATCCCATGATATTTTTTTAACACCTAAATCTTCTGCTATTTTCTTGAACATTTCTTCAACAAAATCCATCATAAAATTATAATCTGAATATGCTTGATAGAATTCAAGCATAGTAAATTCTGGATTATGGCTTCGGTCAATACCTTCATTTCTAAAATCTTTTGACATCTCATATACTTTTTCAAATCCACCTACAATCAATTGCTTTAAATACAATTCTGTAGCAATTCGTAGAAAGAACTCTTGATCTAATGCATTATGAAATGTTTTAAATGGCTTAGCATTAGCTCCTCCATATACTGGCTGTAAAACAGGTGTTTCAACCTCTATATATCCATTCTTATTTAAAAATTCTCTTATAGAGTTAATCATTTTAAATCTTGTGATATAATTATCTTTTGTTTCAGGATTAATAATCATATCAAGATAACGTTTTCTATATCTTAATTCTTTATCAGATACTGAATTGTATTTTTCTCCATCCTTCTCTTTAACATCGGGAATAGGTCTTAAGTTTTTACTTAATATAGTTACCTTTTCAGCTTTTACAGTAATTGCTTCTGTTTTTGTAATAAAAACTATACCATTAATACCAATAAAATCTCCGATATCGACTAGCTTGAATAAGTTGTAATTATCCTCTCCGACATCATCTCTAGCAATATATAGCTGAACTCTACCTTTCTCATCTTGTATGTTAGCAAAAGCAGCTTTTCCCATTTTTCTTAAAGACATTACTCTTCCAGCTACGGATACATTTTGGTCAATACAATCCTTAGTAATTTCTAGAGTTGAATGAGTAGTATTAAATTCATAGGGATATGGATTTACACCTAACTGGCGAATTTTATCTAATTTTTCGTGTCGGTTAGCAATTATTTGTTTTAAGCTTTTATTTTCCATATCGAAAGAAACTTATTTATTTTTTTCCATTTTATCTAATAAATAACTATACATAAAGTCATCTATATTTCCATCCATAACTGCCTTTACATTACCTACTTCAAATTTAGTTCTATGGTCTTTAATCATGTTATATGGATGAAATACATAAGATCTTATTTGATTGCCCCAGGCAATATCCTTTTTTTCTCCCTCAAGTATTTTTTTTGACTCTTCTTGTTTTTCAATTTCTAATTGATAAAGCTTTGACTTTAATACCTTTAGAGCTTGCTCTTTATTTTTATGTTGAGATCTTTGAGTTTGACATTGAGTAACTGTTCCTGTCGGCAAATGGGTGATTCTAATAGCAGAATCAGTTTTATTGACATGCTGCCCTCCAGCACCACTAGCTCGAAATGTATCTATCCTTAGTTCTTTTGGATTGATTTCTATTTCAACATCTTCATCAATTGATGGATAAATAGATACGGAAGCAAAAGAGGTATGTCTACGACTATTGGAGTCAAACGGCGATATTCTTACCAATCTATGTACTCCTATTTCTGATTGTAGTAATCCATAAGCATAATCTCCTGCAATCTCAATAGTGCAATCTTTAATACCTGCTTCATCTCCTGCTTGAAAATCAATCACATTAAACTTGAATCCCTTAGACTCTGTCCACATAGAATACATTCTATATAACATTTGAGCCCAATCTTGACTTTCTGTACCACCAGCACCTGGATGGATTGAAATAATAGCATTTTTAGAGTCATTCTTTGAATTGAGTATTAATTTTAATTCAAATTCTTTAATAAGTTTCGCAAGATGTTCAATTTCTTCTGAAAACTCTTTTTCTTCAATCTGTCCATCATTTAAAAATTCAAACATTACTTTGATATCGCTAGCTTTTTCAGATAAGCTTTTTCTTAAGTTAATATCTTTTTCACACATCGAAATTTCTTTCATAATAGACGTTGTCTTTTTGTTATTATCCCACAAAGATGGGTCTGAGATTTGATCTTTTAAATTATTTAAATGAGCATCTTTGGCTTCAAGGTCAAAGATGCCTCCTAATTTGATCAAACTTTTCTAGAAGAGAATTATACTGGTCTTTTAAATCCATGTACTAAGTAAAAATCCTAATGTAAGTAACATACCAGTTAAGAAGTGAATTCCAATTGTAGAAACATTAACAATTAATAATTCATATGGAAGTTGTTGAAGGTTTGCATCTTCTTTTTCCCATTGATCTAACCAGCTGCTTCCTTTTTTTGAAGCAAAATTAAAAATTAATAAAGGAAGTAAAGCTATGAGCGTAAATAAATTACTAGTATACAAAGATGCACCAAGAATAATTGTAAATGACAACATCATTAAATTTTTCCATACTTTGAATGGAGCTCTATAATTTGCTTTGTTTCCAGGGCCAGCCAGCCTAACAACCCAACTATTCTTATTAGCTGCTTTGTCGGCATTGTAGTCTTGAAAACAATTAATGAATAATACTAATGCTATAAAAATACCAACAGGTACTGAAAAAAGTAGAGTAGTTATAGGATCTACAGACTGATTCTGCATGTATGCTGCGCCATAAACCATTAGGGGACCAAATCCGATAAACACTGCTAAATCGCCAAGACCATTGTAAGCAAGTTTTAAAAAACCTGTATACATAATACCTAGAAATACCCCTATTAATCCCAAATACATCAATATGGACATAGCTAGATAGTCTCCAAAAAGAAGATTATTAAGTTCTAAACCAATTCCAATTGTAGCGCTAAAAAATAGCACAGATACAAATAACATATTTGCTGGAGTCATCAGTCCAGATTGAATTGTTCTTGATCCCCCATTAAAAGGACTAGCTAATTTATTTAGTTCATCGTTTCTAGATTTATGATCAAAATAGTCATTAATAGTATTTGTACCACATTGGGCAAATATTGCTCCTAATAATACAAGCCAAAAAATTGACCAATCAAATGTACCAAATTGTTTGTAAGCAATAGCCGATCCTAATAAAATTGGAGCAATTGTTGCTGTCAAGAATGGTGCCCTAACAACAGTCATCCAATATTTAATGGTTCTGCTGACATTACCCAACAACTCCGATATTACACTCGGCTTATTATCGGGAATTTCTATCCATTCAAACTGAGTTTCAGCGAAGAAATCAACATATTTTATTACTGTTGGTTCTATTTTATAGTATCCAACTACATCATTAGCAATTAAGAAGTCATCGTGCATATATTCAGAAAAAGCTTTAGTAACCTTCAATATTGCTTCTCTGGCCTTATCTTTTTCTTCAGTATCGGTTATCTTTTTAGCAAATCCATCAATTTGTAATTCCTTAATTCCATCTTCGCCGTCTGGCCTAATAACGCATTGGACTTTTGGATTAAAAGCAATCTGAACAGCCTTTCTAGTTGGATTAAATGTAAAAAAATATATATCTAAGCCATCATTTGAAAAATACACATTTGCAGCGGAAGAATTTCCTGCAACACTAGTAGAAAGAGTCATAAAATCTGATCTTTCCATTAAATCCATAATTTTTTCTTTTAACATATTATTTATCCCCTATATCACTCATTTTTTCTTTTAAAATATTACCCAATTCTTCTAAAGTCAGTGCAGAACTTATAAAATATCCATTTTCTGCGATAGATATTTTTCCCGTTTCTTCAGATAATACCAAAGCGAGAGCATCACTCTCTTCTGAAATTCCTAATGCAGCTCTATGACGAGTTCCCATTTCAGGATTTAAAGTTTTACTTTCTGTTAATGGCAATATACATGCAGCTGCTTCTATAATATTACTATGAATAATAACAGCTCCATCATGTAATGGAGAAGAAGGATTAAAAATCGATACTAATAATTCAGGACTGAATATCGCCCCCATCCTTACTCCGTCAGCACTAATAGTCTTTAATGAATTTTCTCTTTCAAAAATAATAATGGCACCCCATTTATTCTTTTTAATCTCATTGATACATGCAATAATTTCATCCTGAATAGAAAGTTTTTCAATCTGAAATAGCTTTCTTAGTATTCTATTCTGTCCAACAGATGTCAATAGTCTTCTTATTTCTGGTTGAAATAAAATGACAAATACAACAACCCAAACTGTTTGAAATAAATTTAACAGCCATGAAGTGGCTCTGAAACCAAGAATATTTACGACAAATCCTGCAAAAAAGAGAATTAACAAACCAATTAGCATCTGTCCCCCTCTAGTTCCTCTAAAATAGGAATATGCGTAAGAAAAGATGAATGAAATGAGAACCAGATCAAATAAGTCGGTAAGTGTAAATTTTATAAAGCTGATTTCAAATAGATTCATATAAGTATAATTTAAGTATTTAAAGTGTTTGAATTAAAAATTTTATTTGCAATAGTTAATGCTCTTTTTGTTTCTACTATATCATGCACTCGAAAAATCTTACATCCTCTTTCTAAGGCTATAACATTTGATACTATTGTTCCTTCAATTCTATTATTTTCATCCACATCTAAAGTCTTACCAATAAAAGATTTTCTTGATGCTCCAACTAATATTGGATAACCAAGCTGAGCAAACTGATCAATATTATTAATAATAGAAAAATTATTATTTATTGTTTTACCAAATCCAATTCCTGGATCCAAAATAATGTTATACTCTTTTACTCCGTTTTTTATAGCAAATTTTGCTCTATCTAACAAATGAGTAGTAATATCTGATATGACATCATTATAGGAAGGGTTTTCTTGCATTGTCTTGGGATTACCCGCTATATGCATCAAAACAACAGGGCAGTCATACTTTTTAATCGTATCGATCATTTTATCATCAAATAGTAATCCACTGATATCATTTACAAGATTTGCCCCAGCATTACACGCACTATCAGCAACTGATGATTTTGTAGTGTCTATAGAAATAACAGTATCTGTTTTTTCTCTCAATTTCTTGATGACAGAAATCACTCTAGATAACTCTTCCTTTTCGGATACTGATTCAGAGAATGGTCTTGTAGATTCTCCACCTATATCAATAATATCTGCACCGTCAGCAATCATATCCATAGCATGGCTTACTGCATTAGTAGAATCTAGAAATTTTCCGCCGTCACTAAAAGAGTCTGGAGTAACATTTAATACTCCCATAATGAGTGGTTGTTGATTTCCTGAAAGCAACCAATCATTTAATTCAGAAATATTCACTTCTTATTTATTGATTTTTTTTGAGAGTTTTTTACCAGCGACTAACAATTTAATATCTGCTTCATCGATTGTTTCATGTTCTAATAACTGATCTGCCATTAAATGCAATAAGTCTATATGATCTGTTAAAATCTTATGTGAAGTTTTTTGTGCATCTTTAATAATAGTAACCACCTCATGGTCAATTTGCTGAGCAGTCTGTTCACTGTAGTCTCTATGAGATTGAATTTCTCTTCCTAGGAAGATTTCTTCATTCTTTTTACCAAACGACATTGGGCCCATAGCCTCACTCATACCCCACTCACACACCATTTTTCTTGCAATACTAGTTGCTCTTTCGATATCGTTTGAAGCGCCAGTGGTAATTTCATTAAATATAATTTCCTCAGCAGATCTTCCACCCATCATTACAGCCAATCTGCTCAAAATATATGTCTTTGAATATCCATGCTTTTCATCTATCGGCAATTGCATCGTGACTCCAAGAGCTCTTCCTCTAGGAATAATAGTAACTTTATGAACAGGATCTGCTTCAGGAGAAAAAATAGCTACAACAGCATGTCCAGCTTCGTGATAAGCTGTGACTTTCTTTTCTTCATCAGACAAAACCATACTTTTTCTTTGAACGCCCATTAAAACTTTATCTTTTGCTTCTTCAAAATCATTATTATCTACAGTTGCTTTTCTTTTTCTAGATGCTAAAAGCGCCGCTTCATTAACTAGATTTGCTAGATCAGCACCAACCATACCTGGAGTACCTTTTGCAATATCACGGAGCTTAACAGATTTTTTATTAATCTTTATTTTTTTCGTATGTATTTTTAAAATATCATACCTGCCTTGTAAGTCAGGTACATCAACAACTACTTGACGATCGAATCGACCTGGTCTTAATAATGCAGAGTCTAATACATCAGGTCTGTTAGTTGCAGCCATAACAATAACGCTGCTACTATTTTCAAAACCATCTAACTCAACTAGTAATTGATTCAAGGTTTGTTCTCTTTCATCATGACCTCCACCAACTCCTGCTCCTCTTTGTCTACCTACGGCATCTAATTCATCTATAAAAATAATTGCAGGAGAATTTTTATTAGCTTGCTCGAATAAGTCACGCACCCTTGAAGCACCAACACCTACAAACATTTCAACAAAATCAGCTCCACTTATACTGAAAAATGGAACACTAGATTCACCTGCTACAGCTCTAGCTAATAAAGTTTTTCCAGTACCAGGAGGGCCAACCAAAAGTACACCCCGAGGTATTTTTCCGCCTAATTTTTCAAATTTCTTTGGACTTTTTAGGTAAGCAATAACTTCCTCTAGTTCTTCTTTTGCTTCTATACATCCAGCAACATCACCAAATTTTACTTTCTTTTGCTTTGAAGAAAACATTTTTGCTTTACTTTTCCCAAAACTAAAGACATTATTCATTCCATTATTTGATCCCTGCATTCTTCTTATCATAAAAATCCAAAAACCGATCAATAATAACCAAGGAGCAAAACCAAGCAACCAACTGGTCCAATCAATCTTCTCTCCTTCGAAATTGTATTCAATCTTCTTTTCGTCCCAAATTTTAATTTGTTCAGTATAATCTGCTGGAAGATAAACAACAAAAAGTGTTCTCTCTGTGAACTCTGCTCCATTTTTATTTATTAATGTTGCGGGCGTAGAAAGCTCTCCATGAAAAGAATTATCGTTCTCGATTGAAGCTTCTTTTATTTGACCCTCCGAAAGCAGTCTTTTATAAGTATTGTAGGATATTTCTACTTCATTTGCTGATTCATTTGGTAATAATGACAGAGATAGCATAACGAAGAATAAAACTGCAAGCCATACAAAAGAGCTTGAGTTTTTAACTTTAGATTTTCGCTTTAATTGTTTTTTTGGTTTTTTTGTTGGTTTTTTCATTTGGAAGTGAATTTAGTAAAAATGGTTATTAAAAAAACTATTTCCTTAAGAAATTTAGTTTTGCAATCAATTTACTTTTCTTAGTCAGCTTATAATTATTACTAATCTGCTTTCCTGCCAACCATACAATATCTTTTTCATTGCAAACTACAAGCGTCTTATCTTTATCAATAGAAGATACTTTTTGGTCTGTCAAATATTGATTAACCTTCTTTGTACCCGATAAGCCTAATGGGCTAAAAGTATCATCATTATCTAAATTCCGAATAATCAACTTATTATTGAAATGTTCTGCATCTACATACTCAAAGCTAGGATCTTTTAAAAATATTTTTGGTCTTTTGTCGTAGTTCCAATGAAATAAAAAATCATTATTTTCAATTATCTCACCTGGTTTTACCTCACGATATACTGGAATAATATCTAAATTTTCTGTTAATAAAATACAATCTCTGTCAATTAAGATTTTAGTTTTATTGATTATCTTTTCACTACCAACAACTTCCTTGTTTAGAAACGCGCTTAATTCTGCTAATAAATTTTTAGAAAAATAAAATTCAGAATCTTTCGATAAGATTCTTTTTATGACATTTATTTTTAGCAAAAATGGTAAAGTCAAAAATCTTCCTTTATTAATATAATAAATATTTTGAGAAAATCTCATATCATCAGATTTGATAAACTTATCAGTAGTAAAACTCAATAATTCTTCCATATCTTTAGTTTTTTTCTGAAAATCTTCGAAAGGTTTATGAAGATTTGGCTTAATATGTTCTAACACTGGAATAACCTTTCTTCTAAGAAAATTACGAGTTAATGTGATATCTTCATTTGTTGGATCTGAAATGAAAGCTACTTTATTTTTTTTAGCATATTGTATAATTTCATTTTTTTTAATATTAAGCATTGGTCTAAAAATATTATTATTTAATGAGCGAATACCTATCATAGAGCTAAAACTTGAAGCATTTAAAATTTTCATTAAAATAGTTTCAATCTGATCATCGCTATGATGAGCTGTAACAATGTAATCAGCATTAACTTCCTTACAAATTTTTGCAAGTTCAGAGTATCGTTTATCTCGAAATTGCGCCTCTATATTACTTTTTATTTTAGATGAATCAATAGAGGACTCAATATAAGATATATTGTTATTTGAACAATAATTTGATACTAGCTTACCCATTTTTTTACTCTTAGAATGACTATTATGATTTATATAGCAAGCTGTAACACTTGCTAAGCTAGGATTATTATAGAAAAAGTCTAACATTACCATAGAATCTATACCACCAGAAACTGCTAAAAGAAAATGTTGTTTTTTTTGAGTATCTAAACTTTTTAAATTTTCAATAATTCTATTTTTCATATTTCATTAAGTATGGATTAGTCTTCAACTCTTCATATAGAGTTGTTTCTTCTCCATGTCCAGTTAATAAGGTTTGATCACTTGTAAAAGAATTTACAAAGAATTTCAGTGATGTTGCCATATCTCTTGGACTACTCAAAGGAAGATCTGTTCTTCCAATAGATCCTTTAAATATTAGATCTCCACAAAATACTAAGTTATCTATAATAAAACTTATGCATCCAGGAGAATGTCCTGGATTAAAAATAATTGAAAAAGAAAAATCTCCTACTACCAATTGTTTATCGTCACAATTAATCCAATGAGAAACAGTAGGTTTTCTTGCTTCTACGCCCCAATACCCTGCTGCTCTATGAAAATTCTCTACCACAAGCTCATCCTTATCGCAAACATAGAGTGGAAGCCTATATTTATCGATTAAATCTGCAGCACCTGCAAGATGATCAAAGTGCGCGTGAGTTGCTAAAATAGCTAAAGGAGATAAATTTTTTGATTGAATGAATTCATCAATTAGGTCAAAACCAAAACCTGGGTCTATGATTATACAATCATTGTTTTTATTATATACAATGTATGTATTCTCTTCGAGAAGATTAGTAACAATTCTCTGATATTGCACCATTACACTCTTTGAAAAAAGAATGGACTTAAAGAATTAATTTTATCTTGATATGAATGTGGATTTAAAAACTTAACTGTTGCTGCGATACTTGATAAAATTGAGTTTCCATCCTGGGGAGTAAAACAAAAGCCAGATACTTCATGTTCATTTTTAATATTAATAGAATCCTCAACTATAACTGTTTGATTTAAAATTCTTCCATATGTACCTTGATCTCTTCCAAAAGAAAACACTGCATTCGATGATCTATGCTCAGTTAATGCAATTTTATCATTGCGCTCTAATAAATCTATTACTTTTTCTTTAGAAGTAGGCTCTTTTAGCTTCAAATTGAACCATACTGTGTGCATATACTGTGTATTTATTTTTAAAGCAGAAGAGAATAGATTTAAATCGAGATTCATTGTATTGAATAGTCCGGCGGCATCTTCAGCATGATGTGTTCCATAGATCTCATGAGCATGGCTATTGACTGTTGGAGCTGGAACATAACTACTAGTCTGACTTATATCATTACTTCTACGAATACATACAAATTTCCCATCAATAAGATTATCCGGTGAAATACTCAAGGCAATAGTGTTAACTAGGCATGCAATATTGTGCGTATTACAAGATACAACTTGTAAAAATTGATCATCAGAATTTATAACGTGGTCATTAATGCCTCTTGCATATTTTTTTCCAAATCCATTTTCACTACCTTGAGCTAAAAACCCTTTTACCTTGTCAGTATATTTATTATAAAAATCTTTTTTGTTTTGTAGACCTGATCCACCTGGCGTACAATCAATAACAACAGATGCTCTAGCAATAGCTTCTTCCATCGTAAACTCTGCTTCTAAACCAATTGCTTTAAAGGCATCTATCCTATCTTCCAAAACAGATAGTCTTGCACCTTTTTGAATTAAATTATCAATTTTAGGCTTATCTAATGTGCGTGGAGAGTGTTTATGAAATGTAACTTCATCAATCCCTAAATTACTTTTTTGTTCACATAATATTCCAATTAGTGGCTCACCAATTGTTCCAGTACCAACGATATGTACGATTTTTCTTTCCATGCTACTCATTTCCCCCTTAGGATAATTAAAATGTCAACCAAAAAATATAGTGAATAATGATATTAAAAAACGCTTATTTATAAGTTTCTTAATTTCTTAATATTTAATACAAACCATACTAATAAAACTATAAATACAGCTAGAAATGCTGCAAGAAAATATTCTAAATAATTATACATAATTTTTCTCTATATCTTGCAAATATAAAACTTTCAGCTTTAAAAATAACATGGCGAACATCAGATTAGTAAAAGCAAGCAAAGAGAATAAAAACGGTCTCAATATACCCGATGGCTGCTTATTCATCTCTACTTGTGGGTGAGATTGAATTTCAGCTGCCCAAAACTCTACTGATAAAAATATAATGGGGATATCTAAAAAGGCAATTATTCCTACTATTGCAGAAATTAAAGCTACTCTCTGTCTATAAATTCCAATATTTCTCAAAATAAAATAGCCTGCATAGATAATAAATAAAACTAAGGTAGTGATAAGTCTTGGTTCCCAAATCCATGGTTTTCCCCAAATAGGAGTTGCCCAGATAGGACCTGTAACAAGCACTAATCCTGTAAATATTGTACCAATTTCTGCTGCCGCATGTCCAACCCTGTCATACTTAAGATCTTTAGAAAAAAGATATCCTACTCCTGCCAGCATAACAAAAAAATAAGATAAAAAACCAGACCAAGCCAAAGGAACATGAAGATAAAATATTTTTTGCGCCCATTCTTGATCAGGCACCATTGGAGTTAAAAATGTAATTGACACAATATTGCATCCCATTACAATCATTGCTAGTATAAATAAAGATAAATTCATTAGTATTTAATTAGCCTTTCAAAAAAATTAACTCCTAAAACTGTTGTCATAATCGCAAAAGTTAATAATAAAAGTATTGATTCTATATAGAAAGATATCTCTAGCCCTAGACATAAAGCAATGAAGATATTTGAAGAATGAATTAAAAGAGGAACAATCATAGGAAACAAAATAAGGGGAAATAAAAAACTTCTAGTACTGTTTAATGAAGTCATTAAATATATCAGCATTCCTAATCCAATGAGTCCAATATTAGATAATAAACAAAGCGCTAGAATCTGAAAAATTATATCTACTTTTATTGAAGTAGATATTAAGCTATAAATCATAAAAATAAGCAACTGTACACCAAGTAAGATTAAAGAAAAAGTGATTAGTTTTGCCAAAAATAATAGGTAATTGTCTGCGGGAGATGTATAAATTATGTCATATACCCCCTCTTCTTTTTCGCGTATAAATGAATTCTCAATCAATTTAATAGATGATAAAGCAATAATAATCCAAAAAAATCCAGATAAGATAATAATTTCATTTAATTCAGATGGAGGAAATGAAAAAACAGAAAGCATTAAGCATGACAGAGAGAAGAATGTTATATAAAATAAATTATTAGATGATTTCATCTCTAAAAGAAATTCATTTTTAATTAAACTAATTATCATAACGCAATATTTCCATTTTCTAATTTTATAGATTCATCGCAAATATCTGATATATGCTTAAAATTATGTGTTGAAAAAATAATAGTTTTGTTTTTTGATTTTAAATTTAAAAAAAGATTTTTGAAGATATTTTGAGCACTATCATCTAAGTTTGTAAAAGGTTCATCGATCAACAGATATTCCCATGGCAAGTTTAATGCGATAAGTAGTTTATTTCTCTGAAGATTTCCTTTAGATAAATACTTTAATGGCAAATTTTCAAATTCTTTTAACTCCAACAAAACCAAATACTTTTCATAACTTTGTTTGCTAAAATCTTGATTATATAAACGTAAAATACATTTGAGATTATTTAATATAGTTAAATCACTAAAAATATTTGCTTTATCGTTTAGAAATAAAAAGTTAGACCCATTATAATTAATATCACCAGAATCAGTATTCATAATACTAGATATACACTTTAAAAAAGTGGTTTTACCTGAACCGTTTCGACCTAACAATGCAACTAGCTTTCCTGAATCAATGGTACAAGATATATTGTCTAATACCTTAATATCAGAAAATGACTTACTGAGATTTTTAACTTCTAACATTATTTAATTTTTTTCAATAATGGGTAGAATACAAATAGAATAACCATAAAATACAATGCAAAAATAAAAAATTGATTAAACAACTCCATAATCTCTCCTCTTGGATGGCCAAAAAGCAAATAAAGAACCAATCACCATTACGATTCCACCAATCCATACCCAATTTACTAAAGGATTAATCATAATTTTAAAATAGCCTTGATTTTTCTCTGCATCATAAGCCGAAAATATTGAATATATATCTTTTCTCATGGTACTATAAATATCAAGTTCGCTATGCGGTTGACGCTTTTCCGGATCTGGATTCCAATAAAAATAAATTCTTTTTTCTGGATATAAACTTGTTATTAGATTATTACTTTGATCTATAACATCCATGTCGCTTATAAAAGCATAATGATTATCTCTAGCTTCACTTTTAATGCTATTAAGCTTAAAAATATAATTGGCAAAATAAATTTCTTCACCAGGAGATAAGTTGAACTCTTTTTCTACTTCAAATGCTCTTCCAATAAATCCTACGAAGAGTAAAGTAATTCCAATATGAACAATATATCCTCCATTTTTATGTCTATTATTTAGCATCATACTAGCAAAAGCAGATCCAATAGACTTATCTTTATTTTTTGATTTTTTATATGACTTTCTAAACTCATTTGAAATAGATGTTGCTGTAAATGCTATTCCCATACATGTGACTAATGGATATAATTGAAAAGGACCAAAAAATAAAGAATATATTATCCCAGATACAAAACTGACAATCATAGGAATTTTGAAATTTGATAATAATTTTGAATTAGAGGTATTTTTCCATGAAAGTAGGGGGCCAATACCCATCAAGAATAATAATACTAAACCAATAGGTACATTTAGTTGATTAAAGTAAGTAGCTCCAACATAAATCTTTTCTCCATTCCAAGCTTCTGAAAGAATAGGGAATAATGTTCCCCATAATACAATAAAACACATTAGAAGTAGAATTAAATTATTGTATAAAAATCCTCCCTCTCTTGATGAAAAAGAATCAATTTTTTTATCTGATTTTAATAGATCAAATCTCTTAAAAAACCAATAGACCGTAAATAAAATTAAACTGGTTAAAAAACCTAAAAATAATGGTCCCAAGTTTTCTGCTGTAAATGAATGGACAGAAGATACTATTCCACTTCTAGTAATAAATGTACCTAAAATAACTAACAGGAAAGTTGATGCTGCTAATAAAATATTCCAAGATTTTAACATTCCTCTTTTTTCTTGTATCATAGAAGAATGAATAAATGCGGTAAGTATGAGCCATGGCATTAAAGAAGAATTTTCAACTGGATCCCAAGCCCAGTATCCACCCCAACCTAACTCGTTATATGCCCAATATCCTCCCAAAATGATACCAGCAGATAAGAAAGTCCATACAATCAATGACCAACGTCTAATGGATTGAATCCATTCAAAGGTAAGTGATCGTGATATTAAAGCAGATAGCGCCATTACGAAGAGAATAGTTGTACCAATAAAACCTAAATAAAGTGTAGGTGGATGAATGGCCATTGTAACATTTTGTAATAATGGGTTTAAACCATTACCATTTTGTACAATAATATCAGATGATACAGGCTCAAAAGGGTTTGCTACAAAATTAGATAGAAGTAAAAAAAATCCGAAAATAAAAGAGAGCATAATATAGGACCAAAATTTCAATTCATACATCTTCCTTAGAGAAACATTAATATAAATTAAAGAGTATATAGACATAATAAATGTCCAAAAAAGCAATGATCCAGCTTGTCCAGCCCACAAAGCGGTTACCTTAAAAAATAAAGGGGTTTCATAGCTCGTGTATTGTGAAACGTATTGTAAATTAAAATTACTAATTAGCAACTCATTCAATAAGCAAAGGGTAGCTAAGATAACACAAAAACAAACTGCTATTAAACCTCTTTCAGATATATCTAAAAAGATTTTATTTTTTTTTATAGAATAATAAAATAGGAAAAAGAAAGTTGATAATATTAATCCACCACTTATACTTAGTGCTAAACTTCCAATTTGAGATATCATTATATCTTTTCTATATTTTTTAAATCGCCTTCATATCTTGAAGCGCATTTAGTTTGAAGTTCGGTAGCAACAATTAAATTATCATTAAAAGAGCCAGCAACTACTACTTCTGCATCATCTTTAAATAAATCTGGCCTAATTCCATAATAATAAACTTTTAAACTGTCATTCCCCTGATAAACATAAAAGGATACCTCTAATTGATCTTCAGCATTGATACTAATAGAATTAGGCTTAATTAAACCACCAACCTTAACCCTGGTCGACAAAGAAGATTCTTTTGATACAAGTTCTTCAATTGTATAGTAACGAATAGTTAAACTATTATCTTGCTTTACATTAGTAAGATATATTGTCCAAATAACAATTAATGCAAAAACTAAAATCAGTGATGTGTAAATTCTATTCATAATTTAGATTCCAAAAGATTCTTCCCATTCCCCATAAACACCCTTCATTAATTCTACAATTTCCCCAACAGTACCGCCATGCTCTGCGACTTCAATCAAATAAGGGACTAAATTTAAATTATTTTCGCAAGCATTTCTTAATTTTTTCATTTTTTTATCTAGCGATTTATTATCCCTTTTTTTTCTAAGTTTTTTAACTTTCTTTTCTTGAATTTCTTGAGCCTGTTGAGATATTTTTAAGATTTCAATTTCAAGTTTTTCATTTTCATCAACAAAATCATTTAATCCAACGATAATTCTTTCTTTTGAGTCAATTGATTCTTGATATACAGACGCTGACTCGGAAATTTTCTTTTGAAAATAACCATCTTCAATTGCTGTGATTGTTCCACCAAGATTCTTTATTACTCTAAAATATTCATTTGCTTCTTCTTCAATTCTATCAGTTATTTGTTCTACATACCAAGATCCTCCCAGTGGATCTGCTACATTAGGCACACCTGTTTCATGTGCAAGGATTTGTTGAGTCCTTAACGCTATTTTTGCAGCTTTCTCTGAAGGCAGTGCTAATGTCTCATCAAGTGAATTTGTATGTAGTGAATTTGTTCCCCCTAGCACAGCAGCCATAGCTTCATAGGCGGTTCTAACAATATTATTTTCTGGTTGCTGAGCTGTTAAAGAACATCCAGCTGTTTGCGTGTGAAATTTTAATTTTAGAGAATTTTCATTTTTAGCACCATATTCATTTTTAAGTTTATTTGCCCAAATTCTTCTTGCTGCTCTATACTTTCCTATCTCTTCAAAAAAATCCATATGTGAATTAAAAAAGAATGATAATCTATGTGCAAAGTCATCGATTTTTAAACCTCTCTTTAGAGAAGCTTCTATATAAGTAAATCCGCTATTAAGCGTAAATGCTAATTCCTGCGCGGCAGTTGAACCAGCTTCTCTTATATGATATCCACTCACTGATACTGGACTATAAAATGGCATGTTCTCAGAGCAAAACTCAATAACATCTACTACTAATTTTATTGATGGTTTTGGAGGAAAGATAAATTCTTTCTGTGCTATGTATTCTTTAACAGCATCATTCTGTAATGTTCCTCTTAAGTGGCTAATATCAATACCATTTTTCTTTGCTAAGGCTACATAGAAAGCGAATAAGATAATTGCAGGGCCATTAATAGTTTGAGATACAGAAATTTTTTCTAAATCTATGTCCTTAAATAAAATTTCCATATCATCCAAAGAAGCTACATTAACACCGCAAACACCTACTTCTCCAGATGAAAGTTCATGATCAGGGTCATAACCCATAAGTGTTGGCATATCATAAGCAACAGAAAGTCCTGTCTGGCCATTTTTTAATAAATATTTATATCTTTCATTTGTTTTTTCTGGAGTACTGAAACCGGAAAATTGTCTCATAGTCCATAATTTTCCTCTATACATATTTTTATGAATACCTCGAGTATATGGAAAAGTGCCAGGATCTATACTATACTTATTATCTTTTGTATTAGAAGAATAGTACTCTTTTAGTTTATTGCCACTCAAACTATCAAAATTCTTTTCTCTATCTAGTTTTTTTTTACTCATAGTTACCTATCAACAAATTTAACAATTTTTTCGTATAATGCCTTACTATCTAAGCCTACTTCTTCTAATAATATATTTCTTGGTCCATGATCTACAAAATCATTCGGAAGCCCTATGTTTAAAATGTCATTTTTAAGTTTTTTACTAGAACTCCATGCTGCAATGCTTTCTCCAAAGCCTCCATCTAAAACACCTTCTTCTATAGTAACAATCTTAGAAAATTTCGAACAATTATTTTCCAAGTATTCTAAGTCCATTGGTTTAATAAATCTACAATTAACAACTTCTGATTTAATATCTCTTTCTTTTAAATTCTTTACAATATCCATACTCCTCTTTACCATCGATCCAACTGCTAAGATTAAGATATCATCTCCCTTATTAATCACTTCCCATGATCCAATTTTTATGATATTAGAATTAGTATTATCAAAATCTATAGATGACTCTTTTGGATATCTGATGCTAAAAGGTCCATCAACATGATTGGTTGCTGTAAATAGTAAATCTTGTAATTCATTTCCATCTTTTGGTGCAGTAACAACCATTCCCTGTATGCATTTCATATATGCAATATCTAATACTCCATGGTGAGTAGCTCCATCTTCACCTACCAGACCTGATCTATCTAAACAAAAAATTACAGGTAATTTTTGTAATGCAATATCATGGATAATTTGATCATACCCTCTTTGTAAAAAAGTAGAATAAATTGCTACGATTGGAATTTTACCATTTACTGCTAATCCTCCAGAAAATGTTACGCCATGCGCTTCTGCTATACCTACATCAAAATACCTATCAGGAAATTCTTTTGCAAAATTCACTAGCCCTGTACCTTCTCGCATTGCAGCGGTAATAGCAACAATATTCTTATTCTCTTTTGCTAGATTGCACGAAACTTCTGCAAAAACATTCTGAAAAATAGGTGCTTCACTATTTTTCTTAATAGGATTATCTTTCTTTTCTTTTACTCCATGATATTTAACGGGATCATGTTCAGCGTAATCTAACCCTTTGCCCTTTTTTGTAATAGTGTGTAGCACTACTGGAGTATTTAATTCTTTTATATTTTCTAGCGTTGTAACTAACTCACTTATATTATGTCCATCAATAGGGCCAAAATATCTAAAGCCTAGATCTTCAAATATTGTAGTTGGTAAAAAGAAATTTTTCGCACTTGATTCTATCTTTTTTAATAAAGTCTCAACAAATTTAAGACGCTTTGGTAATCTAGTAATTAACCTTCCAATCTTGCCTCTCACATAGTTATATGATTTGTTAGTAGCAATTTTAACTAAATAATTTCTAAATGCTCCTATATTAGGACTAATTGACATATCATTATCATTCACAATAACCAATAATTGCTTGTTGAGATGTCCTGCATTATTAAGTGCTTCAAATGCCAGACCTCCAGTTAATGCCCCATCACCTATAATGCTTACTACTTTAAATTTTTCATTATCTAAATCTCTTGCACATGCCATTCCAAGTCCGGCAGAAATAGAAGTTGATGCATGACCCGCCCCAAATACATCATACTCACTTTCAGTTCTTTTTAAAAACCCACTTAATCCTTTATATTTTCTGATAGTTTTAAAAGAGTCAAATCTTCCAGTTAATACTTTATGTGCATAGGCTTGATGTCCTGTATCCCAAATAAGCTTATCTTCAGGTGTATTATAAACATAGTGAAGAGCAGTTGTCAGCTCAATAGCGCCTAAAGTTGGAGCTAAATGACCACCTATTTCATTAATAGTTGATATAATATACTGTCTCAATTCATCACAAATAAATTCTAACTCTTCTGGAGAGTATGACTTTAAATCTGATGGCGATTTAATATTGTTTAAATATTTCATATTTATCTTTTAAAACAAATCTCATGCAATAATGTTTCATGTTTTAATTCAGGATGGCAAGTAATTGCTATATGCATACCTTCTCTTACTCCAACAATTTCATTATCGTGTTTACAAATTATTTTGACATTCTTTCCCATGCTAGTGATTTTAGGAGCTCTAATAAATGATGCTTTCATTGATTTGGATTTAATATTTTTATGTACCAAATTAATTGAATCATCAAAAGAGTGAACTTGCCTTCCATATGCATTTCTACTTACTTCAATATCAATAATATTCATATTTAAGACTTTTTTGTCAAAACTATTTTTTGACATCAGTATTAACCCTGCACATGTACCAAGAATAGGCTTATCAATGGATAAAGATTTGATTCCATCAATAAAACTTTGGTCTCTTAACAAGAGGTTTGACATAGTTGTTGATTCTCCGCCAGGAATAATTAATCCATTAATACCGGATAAATCTTCTAAGGTCTTAACTAATTTTGAACTAATTCCAATTTGATTCAAAATATGAATGTGGGATGCAAAATTACCTTGTAAAGCTAAAACTCCAACCACAATTACTCACCTCTTTCTGAAAACCTCTGATCTTCAGGAATGTCCGACATCAGTATTCCTTTCATAGCATCTTTTAAGTTATATGATGCACTAAGGACTTTCTTAGCATCAGCAAAATGGGTAACTGATTGAACTATAGCATGTGCTCGTTCTGATGGATCTTCACTTTTAAAAATTCCAGAACCAACAAAAACTGTTTCGGCACCTAATTGCATCATCAAACATGCATCTGCTGGAGTTGCTATTCCTCCTGCTGCAAAATTAGGCACTGGTAGCTTTCCATTTTTTACAACTTCTTCTACAAGCGCTAAGGGGACTCTAAACTCTTTTGCTTTTTCTGATAGGTTTTGATCGTTCAATACCTTTAACTCTGAAGTAATCATTTTCATATGTCTAACTGCCTCAACAATATTTCCACTACCCGCTTCTCCTTTAGTGCGAATTAGTGCTGCACCTTCATCTATTCTTCTTAATGCTTCACCAAGATTTCGCGCTCCACAAACAAATGGAGCTTTAAATGGATGCTTATCGACATGAAAATGTTCGTCAGCCATTGTTAAAACTTCACTTTCGTCAATAAAATCTACTTCTAAAGCCTGTAAAATTTGAGCTTCTGCAAAGTGACCAATTCTACATTTTGCCATTACTGGTATAGAAACATTATCTTGGATTTCTTTGATCATATGAGGATTGCTCATTCTAGCCACACCCCCATCTTTTCTAATATCTGATGGAATTCTTTCTAATGCCATAACTGAAACAGCTCCTGATTCTTCTGCAATTTTTGCTTGTTCTACATTTGTGACATCCATTATAACACCACCCTTTAACATTTCAGCTAAAGCAACTTTTGTTTTAAAATCGTACTCTTGACTCATGAATGATTTCCTTCTCTTTTGTATTTGTTAATTCTTTGACTTTTTTTATTACTGAGTCGATAATCCAATCAGGTGTTGATGCCCCCGCAGAAATACCAACTGAATTTATATCATTTTTAAACCAAGATAAATCAATTTCTGTAGCATTTGTAACTTGATAAGTGTTTTTATTTCGCTCAAGGCTTAACTCAGTCAATCTTTTAGAATTTGCACTTGTAAATGATCCAATAATAAGCATCATATCTGTTATCACTGACAGTTCTTTGATTTGTTGATGATTTCTTTTAGTAGGAAAACAAATAGTATTTATAAATCTTAAATCGACAACTTTTGTCATTAGAATATTAATAATATCTTGAACATTTTCTATTGCTTGAGTTGATTGACTGACTATTCCAGCTTTTTTGGTTTTTCTTAACTTTTGTGCCTCTTCGATAGATGCTATAATTATAGCCCCTTCAACTTGACTAGCAATACCTATTACCTCGTCATGTCCATGATCACCAATGATAATGATTTTTCTTCCCTCTGCATGTAATTCTTTTACTTCTCTATGAATATCGTGTACCAATGGACATGTAGCATCAATAAAATTCATTTTCTTATCTTCTGCTTTTTCCCACACATCTTTTGATGTCCCGTGAGCACGGAATAAAACCGGTTTGTCTTCTGGAATCTCTTCTAATTTTTCTACAACTTTAACACCTTTTTTTTCTAAATCCTCTACAACGTTTTCATTATGTACGATATCTCCTAGCATATAGACTTCTCCATGCTCTTTGCTAGCGTCGTATGCTGCATTTACTGCATCACGAACTCCAAAACAGTAACCTGCTGATTTAGCTAATATTATTTTCATCGTATTTATTTATATAAGTTGATAACATATTCAAAACATTTGATTTCACTTGAGAAAATTCACCTTCAACCAGAGCTGCTGCTGCGAATGGATGTCCGCCGCCACCCATTTTTTTAGCAATCTCACTTACTTTGTATTTTCCTTTTGACCTAAAACTTAATCTGACTTTTCCTTTTAGATCATAAAGCATCATGGACACTTCTACCCCCTTAATACTTCTAAAGAAATCTGCAAATCCATCAAAATCTTGATTTGATCCATTGACCTCCTTTACCATATCTTCATTAATAGCAAACCATGCTAGCTGGCCATTACAGTCAAAGTTTAAATTCTGAATTACATTACCTAGTAGTTTAATTCGACTAACAGATGAGCTTTCATAAATTTTTTGGTAGATTTTTGCGATATCTAATTCAAGATTAATTGCGTCAACAGCAATCTTGTGGCTCATCTCTGTTGTGTTACTATGTCTAAAAGAACCTGTATCGGTAAGTACAGCTATATAGAGGCCTAATATTATATCTTTATCTATTGTAGTTTTATCAATATCACAAAAATATGAATACAATATCTCTCCAACAGAACAAGCTTCTAAATCAATAAAAGTATTTGTAAAAAAATCATTATCAGATTGCGGATGATGATCTATACTTACAGTCTCAATAGAATGATCCTCAATAATATATGCTATATCTCCTAGTCGATAGAAATCTCCAATATCTAAAATGATACCTAAATCAGCATTTTTAATAAATCCCGAACTGTCGCCATCTAGCTCATGAAAAATTTTATCTTCATTTAAAAAACTATATGTCTCAGGAACAGGAGAGTGGTTGATAATTCTACAGTCTTTTCCAAGTTTAGTTAAGTAATGATAAACTGCGAGGGCAGATCCTAAGCTATCTCCATCCGGATTAATATGTGAGGATATAAATATTTTATTTTTTTCAGCGATGATTGACTGAATCTTTTTATAGTCCATAAGAATTACCTCTTCCAGGTATTTTCAGAGATATTTTCACTTTTGTTATAAAATCTTGAAAGAACAAAAAAGTAATCAGATAATCTATTCAAATACATCACAACATTATTGTTTTCTAAGCTATCAGAATATAGTTCAATAACTGCTCTTTCTGCTCTTCTCGTAACTGACCTTGCAACATGAAGATTTGCTGAAAAAAGGTCACCTCCTGGTAGAATAAATTCCTTTAATGGATCTAAAGATGAATTATATTGGTCAATATAATTATCTAAGGATGTAATAGACTCGCTTGTAATAATATTTGCACCATCTTCATTCAAAGATATTTGACCACCAATATCAAATAGATCATTTTGAATAAGCTTTAATTGATCAACAATAGAAGAGTTCTTACAAGTAGTATTACATACTCCGATGACACTACTCAATTCATCAATATCGCCTAGTGCGTGAATGATAGCATCATTTTTATAAACTGACCCACCACGAGCTAATCCAGTTTTACCGCTATCTCCATTTCTAGTTGTTACCTTGGTTATCCTCATTAAAGAAGTCCTGAAAGCCACAAATGAGTAAGAATACTCATCACATATCCTATAAAAATAACACCAGTCCATCTTAAGTGACTTGAAAAAGTATATATTCCCTTAGCCTGTCCCATCAAAGCAACACCTGGGGCAGATCCAATAGAAAGCAAACTACCTCCAACTCCTGCAGTTAGAGTAATAAGAAGCCATTGATTTAAGTCCATTGTTGTAGTATCGTGCATCTGAATTACTGAGAACATCACAGGTATATTATCTATCAATGCAGATATAATTCCCATCAATGAATTAGCGACAGTAAATCCAAGACCATCATATAAGGTAGTGTTCAATAAAGCAAGGTAACCGATTTTAGATAATCCAGCTACACACATGATAACTCCGTAAAAAAATAAAAGAGTATCCCATTCAGCTTGCGCAATTTGTTTAAATATTCCAAAAGGTTGGTCAGAGCCATCTCTATTTATTTTACTTTGAGCTGAATATGATCTTTTAAGATAATATCCATAAAGTTGTAGAAAACTTAAACCAAACATCATTCCAAAAACTGGTGGAAGATTTAAAAAATTCTTGAATGAAATTGCCATCAAAATAGTAACTAAAAACAATAAACTAATTTGGATTGCCCCTTGCTTTAAAATAACTGGTGGATTTTCTACATCATCAGCAGAACCAGTTATAAAAAAGCTCATTATGAATGACGGTATAATGAAGTTTACTAAAGAAGGCAAAAATAGTTGAAAAAATTCAGTGAATTCTACATAACCAGCTTGCCAGACCATTAAAGTCGTTATATCACCAAATGGACTAAATGCACCTCCAGCATTAGCAGCTACAACGATATTCACACAACTTATACTAGTAAAATTCTTATTACCTTTTCCAACAGCTAAAACTACAGCACACATAGTAAGAGCGGTTGTAAGATTATCGGCAATGGGAGATAAAAAGAAGGATATAAAACCAGTAATCCAAAATAACTTTTTATATGAAAAATTTTGATCAAGAAGAATGGAACGTAATTTTTCAAAAACATTTCTTTCAGACATGGAATTGATATAAGTCATTGCAACAAGAAGAAATAGCATTAACTGATTAAACTCGTCAAAAGCATGCATAATTTCTTTTTTTACAGCATATGAATCTCCAGTTTGAGCACCCACCCAAGCAATCATTGCCCAAATTAAACCTGCTGCAAAGAGAACCGGTTTAGATTTTCTTAAATGAGTGACTTCTTCTGTCATCACAAAAGCATACGCAATAATAAATAATATTATTGAAATAATTCCTACTGGATGATTTAATAATTCCATAAGTGCGAATTTAAATCAAATCATTTTAAAAAATGACGAAAATCGAATAAATATTATTTAAATTAATAGTATGGAATATCTATTAGTTATTACAATATTTGCACTGAGTGCTTTAATAATGAATATTGGGTTAATTTTTAAAAATAAACCTCTTAAAAAGGCATGTGGAGATTCTCCGGATGGATGTGAAATTTGTGGCGGCGAACCTGATCGCTGTGAAAGTAATATTTAATTTGCAGGGAAATCCTGTGAAACTACTTGTTTAAAACTCATATCTGGCTCAACTAAAATCATTAACCCTTCGATATCTGTATCTTGAAAAAAACTATTTATGTCACTCATTTCCATCATATAAAGTGCTGTTGCTAAACCGTCTGCTTCCATACATGATGTTTGAGTAAAAATTGATATAGATGCTAGCTTGGACATGATAGGATATCCTGTTAATGGATTAATCTCGTGATGATAAAATCTATTATCTTTATCAATATAAAAATTTCTATAATTACCTGAAGTTGCAATAGATCCATTTTTAATTGGAGCAATATATTCAATTTCGTTTGATATATTATCTATTGATGGTGTATTAATACCAACTTTCCAAATCTTTTTATCTGATTTAGATCGAACTTCTCCACCAATTTCTACAAATATATTATCATAGTTTAAACTTTCAATAATCTTATCTACAGCAAAGCCTTTAGCTATAGAACTTAAATCAATTTGTACTCTCGAATCTTTTTTCCTGATTCTGCCACTTTCGATCTCAATCAAATCTTGACCTACAAAAGCTAAAACACTATCTATGTTAGTTGTGGATGGAGTATCTATAAATTTATCTGGCCCAAATCCCCAAAGGTTAACTAGTGGCATAACAGTGATATCATATAATCCACCTGACATTTTATAATACTCAAAAGAAGATTGTACTACAAATGCAAAGTCTTCAGATATGTTCACCCATTCGGTATTTCTCATTCTATTAAATTGTGATATCTCACTCTCAGGTATATATGTAGACATTTGCATATTGACATTTCTCAATATTTCTTCAATCTTATTTTTATTTTCTTTGATATCGTCATTGTTCTTTATTCCTGTTGTATATTTTACTGAATATGTAGTTCCCATTGTCCTTCCTAAAATAGATACAATTTCATCTATATTATTTGTTGAGGGCGAATTACAGCTGAGTATTACAAGGGAAAGTAAAAAGACTAATTTTCTAGCCGAAGTCATCATAAGCGATCATATCTTCTTCAACGCCTAAATCCCATAGCATTTTTTGAACGGCGCTTATCATCATTGGTGGGCCACATAAATAATACTCACACTCAGATGGGTCTTCATGATTTTCTAGATGCATATCATTGGCAACTTGATGGATAAAACCGGTTGGTCCTTTCCAGTTATCTTCTGGAAGTGGATCTGATAAAGCTACATGATATGTAAAATTATCAAATTCTTTTTCTAATGCTAAAAATTCTTCATGATAAAACATTTCTTTTTCAGATCTAGCACCATACCAGAATGAAATTTTTCTTTCTGACTTCTCTGTTTTTAATAAATGAAATATGTGCGATCTCAGAGGAGCCATTCCAGCGCCACCTCCAATGTAGACCATTTCTCTATCTGTATCTTTAATAAAGAATTCTCCATACGGTCCTGAAACAGTTACCTTGTCTCCTTCTTTCAAATTAAAAGTATATGAAGATGCAATACCTGGAGGAACATCAGGATTATTTGGTGGAGGACTAGCAATACGAATATTTAACATGATCATATTACCTTCTGCAGGATGATTTGCCATTGAATAAGCTCTAAAAACTGGTTCAGTGTTCTCGGCAGTATATTGCCAAATATCAAATTTATCCCAATCGCTAGTATACAAATCTTGAATTTCAAAATTTTTATAGTTTAAATCTTTATATTTTGGAACATCAATTTGAATGTAGCCACCTGATTCAAAAATGATAGGGTCGTCTTCTGGTAGCTCAAGAATTAATTCTTTAATAAAAGTTGCAACATTTTCATTTGACTTTACTACAGCATCCCATTTTCTTATACTAAAAATCTCATCTGGAACTTGGATTTTCATATCATTTCTAATTTTAACCTGACATCCTAAGCGCCAATTATTTTTTTGATCTTGTCTATTAATATATGCGGTCTCTGTAGGTAAAATATCTCCACCACCTTCAATAACCTGACATTTACATTGTGCGCAAGTACCTTGACCACCACAAGCTGATGGAAGATATACATTTTGATCTCCTAGAGCTGCGAGTACCGTACCACCAGTATCAACCTTTATAGATTTGTCTGGATCATCATTAATTATTATGGTGACTTCACCTTGAGGCAATAAGACATTACCAACAACATTTAGTACAATTACCAGCAAAAGGATTACTGAACTAAATACTGCAACTCCTATGAGAATATCATTCATTATAAATCAATCCCCGAAAATGCCATAAAAGCCATAGAAAGTAAACCTGTTAGAAGCATAGCCATACCTACTCCTCGTAATCTTGGTGGTATATTAGAATAACGTAATCTGTATCTAATAGAAGCTAATGCTACAATTGCTAAGAAAAATCCTACTCCAGAACCAAAACCATAAACCACTGTCTCAGATATTGTGTATTCTCTTTCAACCATAAATAATGAACCACCAAGAATAGAACAATTAACAGCAATTAGAGGAAGGAAAATCCCAAGACTATTATATAGTGACTGAGAAAATCTTTCCATAAACATTTCAACAAGTTGTACCATTGCAGCGATCACAGAAATAAAAACAATCAATTTTAAAAATCCTAAATCTGTATCCTTAAAGTCTTCACTAATCCAGACTAAAGCACCTTTATCAAGAAGGAATTCCCATAAAAACCAATTGATTGGAGCTGTAATGGTCAAAACAACTACCACCGCCATACCAATCCCAACTGAAGCATTAATATTTTTAGAAATAGCTAAAAAAGAGCAAAGACCTAGGAAGTATGCCAATACTATATTTTCAATAAAAACAGCTTTGGTAAAAATACTTAAATAATGTTCTAAACCACTCATTTAAGCATCCTCCTCAACGCCAGCCATCTCTCTTTGAAACCAAATTACTAACCCTAAAATAATAAATGCCCCCGGAGATAAAACTAATAAGCCAATATTTTCATAACCAGCAGCATACCATGAATCAGGAATGCTCCAAAGAACATAACCTGCTCCTCCATCAGGGAGAGTAATAGTTCCAGCACCAAATAATTCTCTAAAAAATGAGACAATAATTATTATTAGACCATACCCCATACTGTTTCCAACTCCATCTAAAAATGCTTTTGATGGACCATTTTTAAGTGCGAAAGCTTCAGCTCTACCCATAATAATACAATTGGTAATTATTAAACCAACAAAAACTGAAAGCTGTTTACTCATATCATATAAATAGGCTTTCAACAATTCATCTACGACAGATACTAATGATGCAATCACAGATAACATTATAACAATTCGAACTCTAGCAGGTATATAATTTCTGATTAAAGACAATATTACATTTGATGATGTAAGAACAAATAAAACTGCGAGAGTCATGATGATAGCTTGGTCTAATCTTATAGTAACTGCTAAAGCAGAACAAATACCTAATACCTGGAGAGATATTGGATTATTGACATTTATTGGGTCATTTATAATCTTTTTTGATTCTGTACTAAATAGTTCCATAGTCTCTAATTTTATTTAATGTTTTTTCATATCTCAATAAATCTTCTAATAAAAAATCAGTTACTCCATCAGCAGTAACTGTTGCTCCAGAAATCCCATCTACTTGGTGAATAGAAGCATTATTGGAATCAGAATAATCAACTCCACCTTTAATTACTGTAATACTAACAATCTTACCATTTTTATCACGAATTTTTTTTGGTATATATTTCAATTCTCCATTAGACTGCTTTTGCGGATGATTGACAAAATTATCTGTAAACCACTTTTTTTCAACTTCTCCACCCAAGCCAGGAGTTTCGCCATGCTTGTAGAATTGAATTCCAAGTACAGATTCAGTATCTGGATTTAATGCAATATATCCAAAAATAGTTGACCATAAACCTTTTCCAGCAATAGGCAGTGCTATTCCTTCAATCTTTTCATTAGAAACTCTCATATAAACTGGTAGAACGTCTTTATTTTTTTCAATATCAACTTCTTCAATATTGCATTCAACAATTTGACCTTGGACATCAACACATTTAGCGTCAATATAGTTTTTAAATGTTTGTTCAATACTTTCATTTGTTAAAAGCAAATTTTCATCAAAATTTAATGATCTAAGTATAGTTTTTTGCACATCTGCTTTAAGATTTTGATCTTGTAAATCTTTCACATTTTCCTTAGTAAAAGACAACATAGTACCTAAAATAATAGTTACGATAAAAACGAATCCAAGAGTATAATTATTGCTATACATTTCTATTTAATCTCATTTTAATATTTGACTGAACAACATAATAATCTATTAGCGGAGCAAACATATTCATAATTAAAATTGCTAAAAAAACACCTTCTGGATAAGCGGGATTAATAGAGCGAATAATAACAGTTAAAACTCCAATTAAGAATCCATAAATCCATCTACCAGTATTTGTATGTGATGATGTAACTGGTTCGGTAGCCATAAATACTGTTCCAAATAAAAAACTGCCAATTAAAATATGCTGTAGAGGTGTAATAGTTAACATAGCATTTGGAGTTCCACCGGATTGTAAAATACCATCTACAGTTAGATAGCTTAACAAATTAAACAGTACAGAAGTAAAAACTAGTCCAAAAACACATGAAACCATAATTCTCCATGAAGCAATTCCACAATAAATAAGGAAAATTGCACCTAATAAAATTAATAATTTATTTGTCTCTCCAATTGATCCAGGAATTAATCCCCAAAACATATTCGTTAAGGAATAATCAAATTGAGTTGAAGCAGCAAATAAATTTGAAGCGGTATCATACTCAACAGGGTTAGCTGGAATAGCTAATGCTGTTGCACCACTATAGCCATCAGGACCTACCGCCCAAACCTTATCTCCTGAAATCTTGGTTGGAAAAGCAAAATACATAAATGCCCTAGCAGTTAAAGCTGGATTAAAAACATTTGTACCAACACCGCCAAAAATTTCTTTTCCTATAATAATACCAAAGCTTGTTCCCATAAAAACTTGCCATAATGGTACATCTGGTGGCATAGTTAGTGGAATGAGTGCACAAGATACAAGAAAGCCTTCATTTATTTCATGCTTTCTAATTATTGCAAAAGAGATTTCACAAATTGCTCCTGCTATAAAAGTAATAATTAAAATTGGTAAGACATATGTCATCCCAATAATAAAATCATTCATAACAGAACTAGAAATGCCCATAGCTTCAGAATATAAATATCCAATATTGTAGGCACCAAATAAATAACATGGTATTAAAGCAATAACAACAAAAAACATTGTTCTTTTGATGTCCATATTATCTCTAATATGAGGACCAGACTTATTTTGAGAGTCTGTTGAAAATAATATAGTATCGGTTGCTTCCCATAAAGGGTATGCAAAAGATAATGGTTTACCTTCATCAAAAAGCTTACCAGATTCTGCTAATATTTTTTTTAAAAAATTCATCTTATTTATCGAAATAGACTGTGTCTAATCCTTTTCTAATTATTGCACCTACATCTGTTTTGCTAGGACATACAAATGAGCATAATGCTACATCTTCTTCGTCGCATTCATAAATACCTAATTGCTCCATTTCTTCAAAGTCATTTGCTTCAATACTGCGAGCTAAAGCATTAATATAAATATCCATTGGAAATACCTTTTCCCAAGCCTCTATAGGAACAAAAGCTCTATGACTACCATTTTGAAGAGTAGTAAAGCTATAAGGAGATTTATTACCTCCCAAGTAAGCATTAAATACACTATACTTTGAAGATCCTCCAGGATGCAGCCAACCTATAAACGATCTATCAAAAGATTCTTCGATCACAGAAATTGAAGAGTGATAAAATCCTAAATATCCATTCATCATAGATTCTTTTCCTGTTAATACATCTCCAGAAATAATTCTAGCCTTATCTGTACTTAAATTTCCTTTACAGTGAGATTCCAAAGACGCACCAATTCTTGATTTGAAATAAGAAGGATTTTTTACAATCGGACCACTTAAATTAATAATCATTGTTGGATCAAATATTCCATCAGAAAATAACTTGCCTAGTATAGGAAGATGGTGTCCTTGAACAGTCCAAACAATATCTTTGCTACTGATAGGACTGATATGATTAAGAATAACTCCTACATTACCGGCTGGATGAGGTCCTTCTACTTCAACAATATCAATAAAATCTAAATCAGATAAATAGTTGAATTCTCCAGGTCTTACAGCAACAAAAAGCTTTCCTTCTGTTAATTTTTTTAAATTTATAAGAGCGCTAATAATAGAATCTTTATTTGATGCCAATGTAAAATTATAATCAACTGATAAAGGAGCTGTATTTGCTAAACTAACTATAATAGATTTTGGATTATCTGAAGGATTTGCAACCTTATTAAATGGTCTTTGCGTAATGAAGGGCCACATATTTTTTTCTAATAAATAATTAACTACATCATCTTTATTTGATAGTTTCTTATCCTTGCCGCTAGAATTATCATTTTCAATCTGAGGATCAACATTAAAAATGATTTCTTTTACAGCTCTTCTTTCACCATAAATAATTTTTGAAATTGTACCTGATGCGATTGCAGGCCACTTAATTTCAGGATTGAGCTTATCAAAAAATATAGGGTCTCCTAATTTTACAGAATCATTTTCTTTAACTAATAACTTAGGTTTGATGTATCTAAAATTTTCAGGAGAAAGAGATACTGTAGTATTTTTTTGAGGTGCTAAAATTTCACCGGAGGCAGCTCCAGCAATATTAATGTTATGGCCTTTTTTAACTTTTATTTTCAACATAAATTTAGGTGCTTAGTTTCACCCTTATTTTAGACATGAGAAAGTAATAAAAAAGTTGATGGAGTTCTAGATAATATTGAAAGAAATAGAAAAAAAATTATTTTTTAGCTTTCCATTCAAAATAATTTCCATCATAAGACACTTTTTCTTGCCATTCTTTTACTTTGCTATCTATCGTATTGATTGTATCGGAACTTACATCTTGCAATAAATCAATTGTTAAATCTCCAACTGTTTTTGCGCTAACTCTAGAAGCCTTTATATTACCTTTTCCAGTTACAGCATTTCCCATTCCATGAACTTTATCTAGTTCATCAAATTTTCCGGATTCTTGATCCACAATATTGTATGTAGAGCCATCCATAGGTACTCCCTCAATTGGTTCTGGCAAACTACCAATCGAACTAATTATGATACTTCCTTTTAAAATATCTTCAGAACCTTGTATAGCAACTGGCTTTCCATCTACAATTTCATTCTTTATAATTGTGAGACCCTCTAAATTATCATCAATAATATGTAATCCTGTTGGCTGCGTACACTCTGCAACTTTAAATAGAAACTTATCTTGCATATTCTTAAGGACTTTTCTACGCGCTAACTTACGCTTTGCAACCATATCAGAATCCGAATTATCAGGAATAGTTGTTAAGGGCATATTCTCAACATCTCTTCTATAAACAAGAGTGGCTCCATTAATGCCTAATGAATCATAGTCAATATCATGCATTTCTAAGTACTTTGAAATACCTTTATGCTCCATTGTTACAATATCGAAGCCTTCAATCTTAGATTCAACTTTCTGCCTTACTAGCTCTAATTGTATAATTTTACATACATCAATAGATGCTAGCCCACCACCAACCACCAATGCATCATCTTTCACATCTATTGAAATTCCCTTGTAGCTAGATTCATGATAATGGTTAAACCAGTAAACAAATGGATTTTGATAATAAAAATTTGAAAACTTTTCAATTTCGGTGAACGGAAACGATCTGTCTTTCCATGCACCATTTGCAAAGTAAATACAGCTCCAATCTATTTGATATATATCTTTAAAATTTAAATCTTCACCTAACCTGGTAAGGGGAACAAAGTCTACCAATTCATGAGACATGATATCATCTATCTTAAGATATTCTTTAGTGCGTTGTTTGTCATGCCATCTTGGAAGTCCATCTTCAATTTTTCCATATGGCATATGATTTTGATCAATAACTACACAACGAACTCCCTCTGCTGTCAATTTTTGTGCAGCAGTTGAACCTGATACCGCACCTCCTATAATTAATACTGCCTTCATTTTAATACTGCTTTCATTAATTTGTTTATTTCTTAAATTTATCCGGTATGAAATTAATAAATTATTTGATAATTCAAATCATTCCTTTTTTGCCAAAGGTTTTTGTTCGTCTTGTGGCTTCTCCTTATATCGCAGGTATCACCGATGATGAAATGTTAGTTAATGTGCAAAAGCTAAATAACAAAGGGTATGAGGTAGCCATTGATATTTTGGGAGAACATGTTACAACTC
Source organism: Candidatus Neomarinimicrobium atlanticum (assembly GCA_000402815.1). Taxonomy (GTDB): domain Bacteria; phylum Fidelibacterota; class Marinisomatia; order Marinisomatales; family Marinisomataceae; genus Marinisoma; species Marinisoma atlantica. The sequence continues at coordinate 64,249 of AQSA01000002.1, forward strand.
AAGAAGAAGCTACAGAAATTACTGAGCGCTATGCGAATTTATATGACAGAATTTCATCTAAGCAACTAGATGCAAATCTATCTATTAAGTTAAGCCATATTGGTCAAGATTTAGGCTATGATGTTGTCAAAAGCAATCTAATGATTTTGGTAAATGCAGCTAAAAAACACAACAATTTTTTACGCCTAGATATGGAAAACTCTCCATATACATCAGAAACAATTAATTTATATAAAAAGGCGTTTGAAAATTATTCTAATGTTGGGATAGTACTACAAGCTTATATGCATAGATCAAAAGATGATTTAGATAAACTAGCTAATGAAAAGTTTAATGTTAGGATTTGTAAAGGAATATATATTGAAAGCGAAGATATAGCTTATAGAGATTACCAGAAAATAAGAGATAATTATATTATCTTAACTAAGGAAGCACTCATAAAAGGTGCATATGTAGGCATTGCTACTCATGATGAATATTTAATTGACAAACTTTATTTGTGGATCAAAGAAAATCAAATTCCCACTACTCAATATGAATTCCAAATACTACATGGAGTACCAATGGAAAAAAAGCTTCAGCAATTAATTAAAGAAGGTAATAAGGTGCGTGTTTATGTTCCTTATGGAGATAATTGGTACGATTATTCTGTTAGACGACTAAAAGAGAATCCAAAAATGGCAGGATATATTATTAAAAATATTTTTATTAAAATTCTAGGTAGATAGATAATTATCTATCTTTTTCTCTATACCAAAAAAGTAAAATAATACCCGCTAAGTTTGGAAACCATACTTCAGGACTTGACCAAGAAATTCCGCTTAGTGAATAATCTGAAATAGGCCAAAATAATTTTACTGGGAAAAAATCTTTAGTATGAAATGGAAAGTCTAATAATATATGAAAAGGCCAGGCTAGCATTGGCCAAACAAAATTTTTATTCAGAAAGTAAACAATAGCAATACAAGTAAAAGCAGTAATGAAGCTATGTGAAAGATTATCCATAAAAAATAACCAATCAGGGTATGGTGCTAGTTGAGATAAACTCTCCAAAGTTGGAGCTCCACCGTAACTTAGTGTTCCATTAAAGAATTTAACGACAAATAAAGCTCCAAAAGAAACTAGATCTGGCATTACTCCAAAAAAAACTGCTAACCATTTGTGGCCTCGATAGCCAAATAGCCCTCCACCCCAGAATGCGTGACTAAATGTATCCATTTCTTAAATTATTTTGCTAAGGAACCCATAGGATCCCAAGGTTTTAACGGGATAGCTTCTTCGTTTTTATAAAGGTTATATAAATCATCAGATAGATAGTCTTTATGTACAACAACTTCATAATTATATTCATCAAACCATTGGTCTGACATTATATGGTAGCCTTTGTCTCCAACTTTATTACCCCAACTATTCTCTACTCGCCACTTAATAGGTTTATCATTCGAATCTAGGTCTACTCCAGTAAAAAGCATTGCATGAGTCATTTGACTTTCTCCATATTGTAAGCGATCTGCTTTGTTCATAGAAAAGTTTGATTGATAAAAAGAATTAAAGTCAAATAAATCCATATCCATGACTCCTAATTTTCTATCAAAATGCTTACCGACATCGCAACCAAACCATACAGGGTGATCGTCTTTGATAGAGCTTGCTGATGCAGCTTTCATTTCTTCGCTAGTAACGTTGAGATATCGTACAGGGTTTCCTTCTACTACGTTTCCAAGCGCTTCAACAGTATAAACTTTCCTATACTCTTTGTCTTCCATAGGACAATTTATAAGACATACATATTCATCAAGGTTTAATCCAACGTGATTATCAAAAAAAGATTTTGGAGTTAGATTTTCAAAGCTAATGAAATTCTTCTTTTTGTCATATGCTTGCCAATTAAATGATGTTGGAGGTGTTCCAATATGCATTGTTAGCATCTTATATATCTGTTCAAGCATATCAGTTTTAATAGATTCTAAATCGTCTCCTGAAATACCTTTACTAATATTTAGTCGTAAGTCTTTAGCATTCTCACGAAGTTTTCGAGCTATCATTCGATTCATCGTAGATGACTGGCTTGAAGAAAATGATTCTGACATTTCTGATTGTGGAATAACACCATACTTATCAATTAAACTAACCCACATATCCCATTGTCCCCCATCTTCAATTGGATTTGAAAGAAGGTGCATCACAATTCTACTATTCCAATCTTCAGCTGCAGAATCTATAATACATTCTAAGAAATAATTTGCTTTCTCTAGCTTATCCCAAAACATAAAATAACTTTGTGAAAATTCAAAGTTCTTCAAATTATGTTTTCTACCAATATAAAATCTAAATAAATTTAATCCAGCAAATCCCCAACATCTTCCACTAGATTTTTGATTAGTAACTGTCATTTCACCTTTGACAACATTTGAAAAAGAATGGTTAATACTTCTGTAGCGATCCCAGTTCATTGTTAGGTCGCTTAAATCTGTGCGAATCATTGCATTTCTTACGACTTTGACATGATGATCTGATTCATGTTTTTTTTGAAATTTCTCTATTGTTTTTAATGAAATTGAATTAGCCATTTTTTATCCTTTTTAAATTTAGTTATCAATTTTTATTGCAAAATAATTCTATAATGATATTTAAATCTGCTCTTTTATGACCCTCTTTTTCCCCAAACCATCTTTGTTTTAAGTGTCTGATAATAGTCATAGTCTTCAAAAGTAATAAATTTCACGTGGTGTTTTGCTTGTGAAATTTTTACCGTTGAATCGTTAGTAAAATTTTCAATATTTTGGCCATCAGAAATTAACTTTAGCTCCTTCTCTGAATCACCGTTAAATCTAAATTCTATATCAACATCAGCTGGTAAAACTAAAGGTCGTGATGTTAGAGAGTGCGGAGCAATTGGAGTCACTATAATAGAAAATACATCGGGCTGGACAATTGGGCCTCCAGAAGATAAAGAGTATGCAGTTGATCCAGTAGGAGTGCTAATAATAATACCATCTGATTTGTAATCACTTACATGTTTTCCATCAATATACAAAGATAGAGAAGTTACTCTATAAGCTATTTCATTTTGGACAACAAAATCGTTAATCGCAAAATGAGATTTATTACTATTGGAAATTTTGGCATCTAGAACCAATCTTTCTTGAGTAGTAGATTCACCAACTTTAATCATATTTAACTTTTCAGTTAATTCTTTGGGTGTTATCTGTGCGAGGAATCCCAACCCTCCAATATGAACTCCTAAAACTGGCACAGTAGGGTTACTAAAAATTCTTACGCCTGCAATTAATGTACCATCACCACCTAAGCATAATAAAAAATCCACATCTGGCGGGACATTAGAGTGGTAAAAATTAGAGTGATTTGAAGCAATTTTTAGGTGCTTTAGGCTATCGGGTAAAAATAAATTAATATTATTATCTTTTGCCCATAGCATAACTTCATGGACCAATCCTGGAACTTCTTTTTTTCCAGGATTTGCCCAAATAGCAAAACTTTTCGGTTTCATCTTAGTTATCTATTTTTTCTTTTTATGTCTGTCTGCACGTAAACGTTTTTTACGTTTATGTGTATTCATTTTTCTTTTTTTTCTTTTTTTACCGCAAGGCATCAAGTGCTCCTATTTAATAATCTATTAATTCATCATTTACAGTTGTCTTCATTAATTTAGAAGGCTTAAAAACAGGTACATATCTTTCTGGTAAATAAACCGGATCTCCTGTCTTTGGATTTCGTGCTTTCTTTGGCAATCTATGCTTTACAGCAAATGTACCAAACCCTCTTAATTCAATTTTTTCATTTTTACTCAATGTCGTAATAATTTCTTTGAAAGATGTATTAATAACAGCTTCCACTTCTAGTTTAGTTAATCCCGTTTTCTTTGAAACGCTATCTACTATATCTTGTTTAATCATAATAATAATTCTCCATCAAATTTTTACTTAACAAATAAGGTTAATTTTTGACCGGGATAGATTCTAGAAGAATTTTTTCTAATACTATTCCACTCCCTAATCTTGCTAACCTCTAAGTTATGTTTGTCTGCTATTCCGCTTAAGGTGTCACCAGACTTGACAATATAAACATTTTTACTCGGAGTATCCTTATCTGGTTTACTGTTTACAAATAATGACAATTTCTGGTTGGGATAAATATTTGAAGTATTTCCCATATTATTCCACTTCCTTATTTCAGCTGCTCTCGTATTATATTGTTCTGCAATATGACCTAAAGTATCTCCACTCTTCACTTTATAAATAATCTTTTCAGGATAGTTTGAATACACTCCACCTTTTACCGGAATTTTTAGACGCTGTCCAATAGTCAGCTTGTTAATATTGCTAATGTTGTTTATCGTCTGTAAATCTGCAACAGATACACGATATTTAGAAGCAATCGAAATGAAGTTTTCGCCCTTTCTAACTCGATGTTCTATTTTTTGTACTGCAAACTTTTGTTCATCAGGTAGAGCATTAAATTTTTTATAGAAACTATCTTTCTTGCCATACGGTATATTAAGATTATAAGATCCACTTGATGGTGTTGCTGGCTGCCTTAACTCTGGATTGAGACGTTGAATAGTACTTCGTTTTGTACCTGCAGCTTTTGCAAGGATGGTTAGGTCGGCACTTTTCTTAATAATGACTTCATCATATTTAAGAGGGTTAGACTTTGGAATTTTGAATCCATATTTTTCTGGATCTCTTAAAATAATTGCTGATGAAAGAAAGTATGGGATATAATTTTTAGTATCTTTGGGTAAAGAGTATAATTGCCAATAATCAGAGGTTTCATGTAATTTTAATGCACGATTAACTCTTCCTGGACCTGTGTTATAAGCCGCTAATACTAAATACCAATCATCAAATTGCTTGTATAAATCTTTAAAATATTTAGCAGCTGCTTTTGTAGATTTTTCAGGATCTTGGCGCTCATCAATGTACCAATTTCTTTCTAGTCCATATTGCTTACCAGTTAGATACATAAATTGCCACAAACCTACCGCCTTAGCTCTTGATACTGCCTTTGGATCAAAACCAGACTCAATCATTGAAACAACAATTAGCTCTTCAGGAAGATCATACTCTTGTAATATTGGTAGCATCATATCTCTATATTGAACATACCTTCTCAGCCAAATATTAAAACCTTTTCGTCCCTTACCTTGAAAATATCTAATATAACTCTCAACCTGTGAATTTATCACGAGTGGAATATGACCTTCTCTATCATCAATGATAGTAAATTTTGTTGTACCCATTTCTACTGATTCATTCTGATTAGTTATTGATGCAATATCTCTTCTAATCAAGTCTGCTGTTAAGAATTGAGTTGAGCTACCTATTGTATTTAATCTTGTTGTATATATTTGAATAAAATCGGATTGGAATTTTTCAAATTCTATTTTATCAAGCTCTTCTCTTACTCCTAATTGTTCAACATCTGACAAAAGTTCAAAAATTCTTTTAATATTATAAACAACCTCTACAGTATCCTGATTGACATCTGCTATTACCGCATCCGATAAAAATTGTTTTGCTTCGTTTAAAATAGATGAAATACGATTTCCATTACCAAGAAAAGCTGCATCACTAGTATTCATGAATGGCTTCTTAGATTTTGGAATATTTGAATCTTGTCCCAGGATATAACCTGTTAATATCATTAAAATTATATATGATTTAATCATTCTCATAAGGAAGGGAAATTATCTGTAAAGTAATTGAGAATCAAGTTAGTGTTTTTTTATTTTATCGATATAGTTAGTTGAGCTATACCCATCATGAAATTTTAATAATTCTACTTTTCCGCCAGCATCAATGACTTCCTTTGACCCTACTACAGTATCTAATGTATAATCTCCACCTTTTACTAGAATGTCTGGCATAATCATTTTAATTAATTTTAAAGGAGTTTGTTCCTTAAAACTGACAACATAATCTACGCACACTAATTCTGAAAGTAATAAAGATCTATCGGATAAAGAGTTAATTGGCCTTGATGGACCTTTTAAATTTTTTACAGATTCATCAGAATTAATACCGACAACCAATATATCTCCTAACAATTTTGCTTGAGATAAATATCTAATATGTCCTACATGCAAGATATCAAAACAACCGTTTGTAAATACAATTTTTTTATTACACTTCTTATTAGATTTAATAGCATCTATACTATTTTCGAATTGATATTTATTATTATCCATTTCTTAATTTAATAATTTGATCTTTAATACCCATCGTAATCTTATCACGATCTTCATAAAGACTATTGCTTGTTTTTATAGGATTACCAAAAATAATAGTCACAATATTCGGGCTTTTTGTAAATAATCCTCTATTCCACCAGCTGTACGAACCGATGATAGCAACAGGAATAATTGGTAGCCCAGTATCAATTCCAAGTACTGCAGCTCCCTTCTTAAAATCCTGTAAATTTCCATCCTTTGATCGTGAACCTTCTGGAAAAATAGCAACTGAACGAGGATATTTTTTCATATCTAATTTTAAATTTTCTAATGATTTAATAGCATTTTTGTTATTCCTGCGATCTACAAATACAAATCCTGCAGTTTTAATAATAGTATTGAATACAGGAATCCTATCTAATTCTTTTTTAGCAACAAAAACTAAATATTGATTAACTGCTATTAATAAAACTTGAAAATCAATTACTGATGAGTGGTTGGGCGCAAAAATATACTGCTTATTACAATCGAAATTTTCTCTACCAACAATTCTTAGTTTGATACCGAACAGTCTTCCTAATGTCTTTCCCCAATTAATTCCATAATACTTAAAGTTACTTTTATTTTTTGAAAGCAAGATTGAGAACATTGACATTGTGCCATAAAAAAATGTCCATATAAAAAGGTTTAGATAAACCCAAATTTTTTTCAATTATTTAATCTCCGCTAGGCCCAAATAAGGCTGCAGAGCTACGGGAATTGTAATTGAACCGTCTTCATTTTGATGAGTTTCTAATAATGCAGCAAAAATTCTTGGAGTTGCAAGACCTGAGCCATTAAGTGTATGTACATAATCTACTTTACCACTTTCATCTCTGAATCGAATGTTTCCTCTTCTAGATTGAAAGTCTTCAAAATTACTACAAGAAGATACTTCTAGCCATTTTTCTTCACCTGGTGCCCAAACTTCTAAATCATAGCATTTTGCAGCTGAAAAACCTAAGTCTGCGGTACATAGCTCTATAATTCTATAATCAAGCTCTAATAAATCTAATAATTTTATTGCCTGATTTTTTAAAGATTCTAGTTCTTCATATGAAGAATCTGGATGTACAAATTTTACTAACTCGACCTTATTGAACTGATGTACTCTAAGTAAGCCCCTGGTATCTTTACCATAAGAACCCGCTTCTCTTCTAAAGCATGCAGAATTAGCTAAATAGTATTTTGGTATAGCAGATAATTCTAAGATTTCATCTTTATGGATATTGGTTAATGGTACCTCTGCTGTTGGTATTAAATACAATTCATCTTTTTCTATATGATACATATCTTCATTAAATTTTGGTAATTGACCAGTCGTTATAGCAGAATTTGGCTTTACTAAAAATGGAGTAAAAAATTCTGTATAATTATAGTTTTTCAAATGAAAATCTATCATAAAATTAAGTAATGCCCTCTCAAGCAATGCTCCATTACCTTTGTAAAGAGGAAATCCAGCACCAGAAATCTTTGCTCCTGCTTCAAAATCAACCAGATCAAGGTCTTGAGCAATATCAACGTGGCTTTTTGGTGAAAAGTTAATCTCTTTTTTTGATTTACAGTCCTTGATTAAAGCATTGTCTTTTTCTGATATTCCAATAGGAACGGAGCTATGAGGAATATTAGGAAGCTCTAAAAGCATGTCCTTTAAGTCTTTAGATTTAGTACGATGTTCTGCTTCAAGATCTTTAATAGTATTTGATAATTCTTTTAGCTTTGCAAAAACAGAGTCATCAGTCTTTCCTTCAGACTTTAAAATACCAATTTCTTTTGATTGTTGGTTTTGATCAGATTGTAAATCATTAAGTTTTTTTGTCAATTCTCTTAGGCTTAAATCAGCTGATACAATATTATCTAAATTTATTGATTTATCTCTTTTTGCAAGTCTATCTTGAATTAAAGACTGTTGCTCTCTTATATTTTTTATATCAATCATCTTTTATAATTTAATTAATTCTTCTAAGATATTAACATTAATCATTTGTAAGGTAATATTTTCTTCATCTAGAATTTTAAGTTCATATTCTCCAGCATTTGAAATCTTTAATTTATTGAAATAGTAATCTGACATGGGATTAAGGTATAAGTTTTCTTCATGAATATGTATTCCATCCTTAAAGATATGAATCTTAAAATCTTTCTTATTTGTATCAATACCATCTGCAAAACCATATATAAATACAGATTCATTTGTATAATAATTTTCATTACCTACAAAAAATTTATAGCTCAAATCTTTCTTTTTAGATACCCAGTCTATTGCTTCTTCAATGTATGTTTTGTCTCCTTGTAGTAAATATTTATATAAAAGCTTGTCATTTATCAGGACTGATTTAAAATGATTTTTAGAAAAAAATGTTTTTTTTGAAATATTTTTTATATCACCTTTATTGGAAAGATTTATTCCAAATAAAGGAGCTATCTTTTGAAATGAATCTAAATCTTCTCCCCCTCCTTTAAACATTATCAAGGAAGTATTTTCAGAATATATTTTTTTGATGAAAAGGTTGAACCATCTATCTGAAATGGGCATTTCAGGAAAATTATCAAAAATAACTATATCATATTTCTTAAACCAAAAGTCTTCAAAATTATGTACATGACTATCAAATGCTGGGAAGAAATGATCAAAATTATTATCAATGTTACTTATAATAGCTCTGGAATTATAATTAAGAGTACCACTAATAAGTGCAATATCTAGCTTCTCAGTTTTTAAATTTGTGGTAAAGCTATGTCTATTATTGGATATATTGCTTTCTAACTTTAAACTAGAAAGTTTTATATCAAATAAACTGTTAAAATTAACATTGTCGTTTATTAGAAATGACTGAAAATAAGTATGCTTATTAGAATATAGCTTCATTTTATCAGATGCTATTAGCTTTCCTCCATTAGATAATGTAATCTGAGTAAATCCATCTCCATTTTGATTATTAATTTCAATATCAATATAAATAGATTTCTTATCAAATCGATTTGGATATACAATAACATTCTTTATTGCTATATCAACAATATCTTTTTTATGATCAGATTCGGCTATTTCTGATGTAATAACGTCCTGTATAGTGGGTTCGTTATTGATTTCACCAGTAAAAGAGTTTATATATAAAGATGTTGCTAACCCACTAGCAATTAATAGTAAAAAAAATAGACTATAACTACCCTTCATTTCTAAAGAACCATTCCTCTAGAATAAGCAGAAAAATTTATACCTATTTTAGCTGTATTATTATTGATTTTTTTCTCTCCTAAAAATGCAATCATATCCGCATTGTCAGTACAATATTTCATAGATGGAAAAATGATAGTTTGTTCTAGTTCACCTAATTTTTCTCTGAGTCTTTGATTTGCAGCAACCCCTCCGCAAACTATAGCCGTATTGATATTTAAATCATCCATAGAGTTTTTCATTTTTCCAACTAAACTATCAACGATTGCTTCTTGATAGCTAGCAGCAACATCATCCAAATTATATTCATTTTTATTAACACAATTAATAAGTGATGTTTTGAGTCCGCTAAAACTAAAATTGTATGTTCCGTCATTTATAATAGGTCTTGGAAAATCTATTAACTTTCTATTTCCAGTTATGGCTAACTTTTCTATTTCTGGTCCACCGGGATAATTTAATCCCAATGTTTTTGCTCCTTTATCAAAAGCTTCTCCACAAGCATCATCTAAAGTTTCTCCTAATAAAGTATATTCAAACAGATTTTTTACAAGCCATATTTGAGTATGCCCTCCTGATACAAGCAAATTAATGAAAGGTGGATCTAGCTCTTCAAATTCAATAAAAGCTGAATTTAAATGAGCTTCTAAATGATTAATTGGAATAATAGGGATACCTAAGCCTTGAGAAATCCCTTTTGCAAAAGAAATACCCGACAATAGGGAACCCATCAATCCTGGACCGCTCGTGACTGCAATTGCCTCCAAATCTGAAAATTCTAAATTAGAATCTTTAAGAACTTTTTGTGTGATTTCAGGTAAAAATTTTTCATGCTCTCTCGAAGCAATCTCTGGGACTACTCCACCAAATTTTGAATGAATAGATTGTGTTTTTGTATAACTTGAAATTATTTTCGAATTATCACATATAGCAACGCCAGTTTCATCGCAAGATGTCTCTATTCCTAGGATAATCAATTTATTTCTTTAATGACTAAAATTTCTAAATTATTTGGAGATAAATCTTTCCACTCTAAAATAGAATCAGGAATTCTTACTTCTGGCGAATAAAATTGCTTATCTGCACTCCAAGACTTCTCAAAGTTAATTAAAACTTCTATATCAGTAGATACTATACTAGCAATTTGATCTAATCCTCCAACAATAGTTAATGAAACTGTAGCGGGATTAACAAAAACATTTACGTCATTGGGCTTATTAATTAATTTAACAGGAATCCCCGTTACAATTGTTTCACTAATAGGTTGAATATCAATAAATCCTTTGACTTTTTTTGGATCAAAATCGACAACCTTATCAGGGTTAATAATCAAAAATTCAGACTCTATTGATGACACTAAATCTACTAGGGTATCTTTTTGAGTTTTTACAAAATTAATAGAGTCGACGATTTCTTGAGGACCTCCGATACTAATAGAATCTGGAAAAAAGACTTCTTCTCCAGCCTGTATATATCCCGGAGCTGTTGATACTATTACTTCTGATTTAATAGGTACTTTTTTTACTAAATATTGATCAAGATTAATTTTTATACTTCTAGGGGAAATAACTTCAACAAATTCTAATTCTAAAGACGCTGGTAAAACTATTTTTTCTGGATTATTTTTATAATACTGATCGAGTTCAAAGTTATATTCATCTGCAATACTACTTAAATCTATGACAGCTTTGTAGTCTTCATAAAAATTATCGAAAAATCTTAGCCAAATAAATGCTCTACCCGATCCTTTTAAAGTAACAATAATACTTTCAGGAACCTCTTCCTTATATGTCTTCTGTTCTTGAAGATTTCGTGCAACTAAAGGAATTGATGTCGTAATAGAATAGGTATCTTCACTCTTAATAAAAAACCAAAAAATAAACGCAATAACAAAAGAATATAAAAGTCTTTTGATCTGGTTAGTATTAGTCAGCATCAGGTTGATCAAGCATTAAGATGACATTCTTATCTTGTTCTTTAACCTCAACAACTAATAAATCAATAGGGTCACCTGGTTCAATAGAAGGTAAATAATCTTTCTTCAATTCTTTTGAAATTTTATCCGAAGGAACAAGACCGACTATATCATCCCCCATATCAATTACAACTCCTGAATCATTTATAGCAGATACAGATCCTTTAAGTTTATCACCGGAAGAGTATTTCTCTACAATTTCAGACCACGGATTATCTGCTAGATCTTTCATGCTTAGCAAAATTTTTCTATCCTTATCGGAAATATCTATAACAACAAACTTTATTGTATCGCCCTCACTAACAAACTCTTTTGGATGAAGCGGATTTTTTGTCCAATGAAAATCTGTATTTCTAATAAAGCCTTCAATGTCTTTTCCTAAATCTACATAAGCTCCAAATTTTGTAACTTTATTAACGGTGCCTTCGTTCTTATCTCCGATGGTAACTTGTGAAGATATATCATCCCAAGGGTCTTTGGTCAACTGCTTGATACCTAAGCTTATTTTTTGCTCATTTGCATCAATGAATAAGATTTTTGATTCTAAAGAATCGCCAACCTTATATTGATCTTGAAGATTTTGAATATTCTTGGTCCATGATATTTCAGATATATGAATTAAACCTTCAATACCTTTCTCAAGCTCGATAAAAATTCCATAGTTCATAATACTAACAATCTTACCTACAATAGTGTCCCCAATGCTATACTTATCTGGTATCGATTGCCAAGGATTTTCAACTAACTGTTTTAATCCCAAAGAAATCCTGGAAGTTTCTTTGTTGTAATCAATAATTTGGACAGTGATTTCATCGCCTATTGATACAATTTCGGATGGATGATTAATTCTACCCCATGAAAAATCAGTAATATGTATCAATCCATCTACGCCTCCTAAATCAACAAAAGCTCCAAAATCAGTTATATTTTTAACTAATCCCTGTAACTGTGCACCGACTTCAATCTTCGTCATTAGCTCTTGACGTTTTTCATTCAATGACTCTTCTAATATTGCTTTTCTAGATACTACAAGATTTTTTCTCATTTCATCTACTTTTACAATCTGAAAATCAAATTCCTTACCAACTAAATCATCAAAGTTTTTTATTGGCTGAACATCAGCTTGAGATCCCGGTAGAAAAGCTTGTATAACACCTAAGTCTACTACAAGACCTCCCTTAACACGCTTAACAATTTTTCCTTGTACAGGCTCTTTGCTTTGTTCAAATTCTTTGAGCTCATCCCATCTCTTAATGAAATCTGCTTTATATTTTGATAGTGTAATATTTCCATCTGTATCCTCAAATTTTTCAAGGAATATATCAATATTGGAACCTATTTCAGGTAAATCTTTGTTATTAAATTCTGATCTACTAATTAATCCTTCTGATTTGAAACCAATATCTACCATAATATCATTATCACTAATACCAATTACTTTTGCTGATATGATTTGATTTTCTGATATATCATTAAAAGTGCCTTGATATTCTTCTAATATATCATCCGCTATTTTTTCAATTTCAACCTGATTTTCTTTGTCTGAAATTACTTTAACCCCAGCAAATAAATCTTTGCTTAAATAATCTTTAATTGTTTTTTTAGAAGATGTTTCTACCTGTTCAGGTTTATCTTCTGAAGCTGGCTTTTCTATCATTACCTCTTCTGCTATTACTGTCGGCTCTACTACTTCTTGATTTGTATCTTGTTTAGGTTGATCGTTCATATTGTTAGTTTCTTTCAATGTGTTTAAAGATTTGATTTACTTGATCATCGATAGTGCAGGTTGATGTATCAATTACAATTGCATCTTTTGCTTGCTTCAATGGAGAAAGTTTACGACTACTATCGTACTGGTCTCTATCTGTCAAATCTTGTTTTATTTTGTTAACGTTTAACTCCTCATTTACTCTCTTAAAATCTTCTAATCTTCTTTGTGCTCTAACATCATAGTCGGCTGTTAAAAAAAATTTATACTTTGCATCAGGAAAAACTACTGTTCCAATATCTCTTCCTTCAACAATAAAGTTACCATTCTTTGCGGTATCTTTCTGTATTTTTACCATTTTTTCTCTTACAGCCTTTATCGCACTGACCTCACTTACTGCGCTTGTAATTTCCTTACTTCGAATTAATGTACTAATATCTACATTATCTAAAAGTACTTTAATTTCATCATCAGATGTAAAGTCTAATTCCAAATTTAAAATATCTAACATTTTTTTTACGTGAACCTCAGAGCTAATATCTATAAAATTCTTTCTTAAAAAATAAGTAACAGCTCTATACATAGCTCCTGTATCTAAGTACTGATATCCTAGCTTACTAGCTAGTCTTTTTGCGGTAGTAGTTTTACCAACGCCAGCAGGTCCATCAATTGTTATTACCATAAAAATGCTCAGAAAGTTAGTTTTTCTTGCAACAAATGCCAAGATGTTTAAAATCTTATCCTTTTCTTGTTATTTTATCTAAATACTGCTTTTCTTTCTTTGTTAATTCTCTCCATTGACCTTCTCTTAATTGATCTAATGTAATATTGCCGAACTTAACTCTTTTTAATTCTATAAGATTGAGACCTGAAAACTTAAATATTCTTCTTATCTCATTCTTCTTACCTTGTTTCAAGATCATGTTTACATTTATAGTATTTTTAATCTTTTCTTGTGAAATAATTTTTGCTCTACCTCTTTCTCCTGAACCTATAAAAATACCCTTTTCAATCTTTTTAATAATTTTTTCACTAATTAATTGATCAGTTTTTGCAATATACTCTTTTGGTATTTTATTTTTGGGATGAGTTAAGAATTGAGATAAATCTCCATCATTTGTAAGTAAAATTATTCCAGTTGTATCTTTGTCTAGTCTTCCTACATGATTTAGAAAAGGTTTTCTAGGCAACAAATCAAAAATTGTCTTTCTACCCATTTCATCACTTCGTGACGATATAAATCCTTTAGGCTTATATAAAATAATTGTGGTGTTACTTGCATTTAGAATTATTTTTTGATCATCTAATCTAATATCATCTTTTACGGGATCAATTTCTTCAAAAGGATCCATGACAAGTACATTATTAACCGTAACCATCGCTAACTGAATTGATTCTTGCGCTTTTCTTCGAGAGACAATTCCCGATGATGAAATAAATTTAAAGAGCTTCATTGATGATTCCATTATCTTCAGAATCTATAATCTCAGAAATCTCACTAATTGTTGGCATCTCAGATAAATTTGTTAATCCAAAATGTTTTAAATATTCATCGGTAGTATGATAAAGTAACGCTTTACCTAATGAATCGTCTCTACCACCTATCTTTATTAATTTTTTGTTTAATAGGTTTTTTATTACTCCCTTACAATCCACTCCTCTAATTGATTCAATATCTATTCTTGATATTGGCTGCTTGTATGCAACAATCGCTAAAACTTCTAAGCTAGCATTAGACAACATGAGCTTTTTTGTTGGCATATACTTAGATATAAATGGCTCAAATTCTTTCTTGGTTACAAGCATATATCCTTCTCCAACAGCCTTGACTTCAAATGCACTATCAGAGTATTTAGCATTAATATCTATTATCGCATCATCTAATGAGGGTGTATCATCGACATCGAATACTCTTTCAATATCTGACTGTAAAAGAGGTTCCGATGCAACAAATAGTAAAGACTCTATAATTAACTGCTGTTCTTTCATGCAGTGATAATATTTAATTTGATTTCAATATCTTCAAACGTATTTTTTTGTTTACAGATCAACTCAGATTCCTTTATCATGTCTAATACAGCCAAGAATGTAACAATAATTTCTAATTTACTTTCTAATTTCTTGATCAAGCTAGCCAAAGAAATAGTTTTCTTATTTTTAAAATTAGATACAATGAACTGTTTTTGTTCCTGCAATGATATCGTCTCTCTCACCAAAGTAAATGGCTTATCTTCTGATGCATTATCAATAGCAGCTTGAAATATTTTTGAAATATCAAACAAGCTGACTTCATTTAAAAAGTCTGCGGGATTTGGACTTTTCTGAAAAGGGATTTTATCATTTGGCCTGTAAAATAAATCTTTATTCTCCTCATGTATCTCTTTTAATTGATGTGCAATCGTTTTAAAGTTTTTGTACTGTAATAATTGATCTACTAAGCTAATTCTTGGATCATCGATATCTAAACCTTCTTCATCCTGCTGTCTAGGTAGTAACATTCTTGTTTTTAATCTTAGCAACAATGATGCCATAAAAAGAAATTCTCCAGCTACTGAAACATCGAGTTTTTTAGCAGTATTAATAACGTCGATGTATTCTGATGTAATTTTAGAAATTGGAATATCATATATATCTATTTTATCTCTTTTAATAAAATATAAAAGTAGATCTAATGGTCCTTCGAAATTTTCTAGCTTTAAATTGAACATTATCTAAACCATTCCAATAGATTTTTTGACATTTGATAATGTATCAGATGCAATAATTTCTGCTTTTTTTCTTCCTATCTCCATTAAATCAAAGATATCATCAGGATTGTCTAAATAATGCTGCTTCAAGGTTCTCTGTTCAGAAAAATAATCCATTATACACTCAAACAACTCATTTTTAATACTCATATACTTTAAGCCTGGCGTAGCATATCTATCTTTTAGTTCATTTCTTTTTTCTTTATCCAAAAATAATGAATACATATTGAAAAGGGGCGTATCTATATCTTTAGGTTCATTAAGACCCGCAGAATCTGTTACAATATTCATTATCTGACTTTTCACAAATTCTTCATTTCCAAAAATAGGTATAGTATTATCATAAGATTTACTCATTTTTTTACCATCAATACCAAAGATTATCTCACTATTTTCATCAATATCAATTTCTGGAATAGTAAAAACTGGGCCATGAGTATTATTAAATTTTACAGCTATATCTCTAGTCATTTCTAAATGTTGTTTTTGATCCTTTCCAACAGGAACAATATCAGATTGAAATGCTAGGATATCTGATGCCATCAATACTGGATAAGAAAATAATCCCATATTTGGTGACAATCCATTTGCAACCTTATCTTTATACGATGTTGATCTTTGCATTAATCCGACGCTAGTAAAATTAGATAGTATCCATGTTAGCTCTGTCACTTCTGGCACATGAGACTGAACCCATATAGTGGATTTTTTATGATCAAGTCCTAAAGCTAGCAAATCAGAAAATGCATTAAAGGTATTTTTTTCTAGCTCTTCCTTATTGTTAATTGATGTCAAGGAATGATAGTTAGCAATAAAACAAAATAGATCAGAAGAATCTTGGAAATCAATCATTCTCCTAATCATACCAAAATAATTTCCGATGTGTAACAATCCGGAAGGTTGCGCTCCGCTTAATATTCTCTTTTTCTTCATTTTAATTCCCATTTATGAATAAATAATCTTTCCAACCTGCATTTTTATTTTTTACAAACTGGTTAAAGTACATGAATCTATTAGGTTTTTTTGGTTGTTTCATCAATTTCATATTTGCTTCTTTTAGTGTTCTACTTCCCTTTTTTGCATTACAAGGAGAGCAAGCTACAATCAGGTTTTCCCATGTATCCAAACCGCCTTTAAGTTTTGGAATGATATGATCAACTGTTAAGTTTGATTTTGATCCACAATATTGACAGCATGAATTATCTCGAAGCAGTAAATTTTTTCTGTTCAAAACAACTTCTAAACTGTTATATGAAACATACGTTTTCAACTTTACTACACTTGGCACTTTTATTCGCGTAGAAGGAGAGTATATATACTTGTCATGATTCATCAAAACATCAATCTTATTTAAAAAGTATAGGCATAATGCACGCTTGGAAGAACATACTACAAGAGGTAAATAGCTAGCATTTAATACAAGGGTGACACTATTATTGATGTTTATATTTGGATTATTTTTTTTCATTCTTAATGAATTTATGAAAATAATCATTCACATTTTATAAAAATAACATTAACATCCTTCAGAGTAAATGTAGGGAATACTAGTGAAATTCTAGAACAGTCCCCGCTACTGTAATTACTGAGATTTAATAACTGCCATTCCATAAAAACTGGGAGAAGGCTTTAAATCGTTAATAGGTATAAGTCAGGAGACCTTGTTTACTAAAACAATGAACCTAAGCTTCGGAGGAAAGTATAATGAAATATTACATTTTATTATCAATAATACTCATATCTAATCTTTTTTCACAAACTCTTAACGGAATTGTTGTTGACTCCGGCGGTGAACCTTTATCGCATGTAATAATAAGAGAATTGGATAGCGAAAATCAAAATGATAATTGGACTACTTCAGATAATAATGGATCTTTTATCATTGAAATAAGCCATGATTCGAAAATAGAGTTGAAAAGATTCGGATTTGAAAATCAGGAAATACAATTAGACGGTAATGAATCTCAAGTATTTACCTTATCAAATAAAAATGTGAATATGAAAGCAGTGAATGTCTATGGTAAAAACAATTCAAGATATTTAAAAAATAAGAGCTTAAATAATAATTTAGGTTCATTCTCAAAAAATGGTTCTTTATCGCAATTACCCTCACTTGAACTAAGAACTTATGGTGGATATGCAGGTGTAACTTCAGCTTCTTTTGATGCAGGATTTGCTCGCCATACAAAAGTATTATTCAATGGTGTAGATTTAACTGATGCTCAAAATGGACAAGTAGATTTATCTTCTTTTCCATCATTTGCATTACGATCACTTAACTATCGTTTAAACTCAGGAACAACATATGGTTCTGGATCAATTGATGGAACCTTGAACATAAATACTAAAAATAGTCCAAATAGAGTTTTTTACAGTTCTGGCGATTATGGGTTTAATCAATATGGCGCTACATACACTATGGGAAGGGAAAACTCAAAAAGAACTATAACTATAGGTAAAACTAGTTATGATGGAGACTATAAATTTAAAGATTCTGTAACAGGTTCAAGTAAAAAGAGAGAAAATAATTCATTAGATCAATTCTTTTTTGCAATGAACAGAGAGTTTCTTGTTAGAGATGACTTAATAATTAATATTAATTCCTTAACAACAAAAAATACTAGAGGCGCAGCTGGAAGTACTAGCTTTCCCTCCATTCTTGCAACAAGAACTGATGAATATGAATTATATTCACTTTCATTTATGAAGTTTTTTATAGATAGTAATCTTAAAATTTATATTAATCGATCAACTAATAATCAAGTATATGATGACCCCAATGAATCTTTTCCAGTTTTCAGTGAACACGACCTTGATCAATCATCATTTGGATTAGATTTTCAAAAAGAAATCAACACTAACTTAGATTATCAACTTTCTGTAAAACAAAAAGTTGATAGTATCAGTAGCACTGATTTGAGTAATCAAGAGCTTAATTCTAGCTCTGCTTCATTTCTATTAAACTATACTAATAATGAAAAAGACTTTAAGATATCACCATCGACAAGATTTGATAAGCAATCTGATAATGATAAATTAACTTATAATCTCAGCTTTGAATCGGTTGATCAGTTTTTAAAAGATGACCTATCATACTTTGACTTTCGACTAGATGCAGGCTCCTCTTTCCAATTTCCAACATTGAATGATCTATATTGGCCAGATGGATTATATAGCGCTGGAAATCCAGATTTAAAACCAGAGGAAAGTGATTACTTTTCTGTTAATATGACTAATAATTCTGTTCTTGGAAAATTTACAGTAACAGCAACAATGAAGGATTATGAAAACTTGATATTATGGCAACCTAATGAGTCGCTTAAATATATACCTATAAATGTTTCTTCCGCATCAAGGACAACATATAATATTAATTTTTTAAAAGAGTTTGCAAGCAGTCAATTACAAATATCATATAATATTTATGATAGTAAAGACAATGATATGGATGAGAAATTATTATACGTTCCAGATTATTCAGCAAACATATTCCTATCTCATAATTTTAATCAGAGTATTAATATGGCATTCAACTACAAATATACAGGAAAACGTATTTTGCAATATGGATCTGACTGGAGTGATCAGACAGATCGTGATGCTTATGGCGTACTAGACTTTAGTGTATCCAAAGATTTTGATACATTAAAAACGAGCTTAATAGTAGATAATCTTCTTGATGAAACATTTGAATCTACATTAGGATACCCTGAACCGGGTAGAAGTATTAAACTAGTAGCGGAATACAAAATTTAGTCGTCAAATTCCCAAATAATACCAAAAGATAGGAGGCTATTCATTGGGTTGAATAGTTCAGCATTACTAATAGAATAGTCTCCATCAATCGGCAATCTATGGAGTGCATTCTTTAATCTAATTGTTAATAAAACATCTGCAATAGATATATCTAAATCTAAGCCAATATTATAGCTATCATTATAATGTGTCGTATTATTTGAAACGGGCATATTTCTAAAATAATCAAAATAATAATCGGAATGATTACCTGCCAAGTATAGCAATGAAAGCTTGCCTGTAATCCCTAAATTTTCATTTATGAAAGATGTATTAAAATGATAATCCATCTCAATTATATCAGATCTATTTGAACTTATAAGGCTGTCATAAAAATTATGGTAATGAGTGAAATCTATCTTATTTTTTTTTAAGGGTATCGAAATTTTTGTCTTAAGCGAAAGCATATCATCAGAATTAAACTTATAGACAACATTTTCAGGAATTGCACCTTCTGCTGATACATTTTTTATGATAATATTATTTGCTTGAACATACTTTAAGGTTGAGACGAAGGAAACTTTTGAATCCAAAGAATAGTTTAATATTAATGAATCCCAATTTTCTACTTTTTCGTCATTTAGGCTATAATCATCAAAAAGCAACCTTGCTGATTTATTCCTTCTCTCCAATAATAGCTCAACTGTACCGAAAGTAGCACCATAAGATATGTTAGGGCTTATATTGTCATTAATATAATCGATACCATATTTTAAGCTTCCGAAAGGGAGCTTATTTCTATTAGTGAGATGTAATGTATTTCTAATAAAAGTTTTCAAAGATATTTTATCTTTATAATAGCTATTGTCTAAGAAAGCTTCGATTGAAATATGCTCATTATTGGAAGCATTAAAATTTAATCTATTTCTTTCTAAATCAATCGCATGACTAATAGGGTATTCAATGATTTCTTTTTCATCAAATTTGCTAATATGATTTACTTCGAATTTATAATGCCATTTATCTTTTATAAATATATCTCCAATTGTTAGCGATAAAAAATCAGAGAATTCTTTATTAGTAGATGTATCTAATCCAGACTGATTATCAAAAATAAAAGTAGCATCTTCTCTAAAATATCCACTTGAAAAGTAAAGATTATGTTGGGAGACTGTAGCTTTATAATCAATTTTATAAAATAAGCTAAGTGGACTAGAATCTGCATTTGCAAATTCTGAATAATTACCAAAAAAACTTTTTTTCATAGCTAAAAACTGAAAATCGGTATTTTCGGAATGTTTTTTCAATCCGATATTCAGCCTATCGAAACCATAATCACCAAATTCATATCGAAACTTACTCTTTACATAAACTGAGTCTGATGGCATATCCTCAAAATCAAAAGATGAAAATTTATTTCTAAAATTGGTTGAAGATTTATCTATAAGCAAATTATCAAATCGCTGATCTCTATCCCAAAGAATCTGATTATTACTTAGCTCAACTCCAAATTGACCTGACATATCATAATTGACGCTTTCTTGAGTGAATAATAGTGATAGTGTAAAAATATAAATTATACTAAACTTATTTATCACTTTTGGCTCATAACATTAACATGTGANTCCATATAATTAATCGTATGNAGCAATACCGCTTCAAGTGTTTGAGGCTCAACAGGGCTTTGCCATTCTTTTCTACCTTGATAAGATAAGATTAAATGCTCCAAGCTCAATTTATCTTCATCTGGAAAACGTTTAACTTTTTTAATATAATTGTTTACGATATCTCTTGACAGGATAGCATTACCCACTAATCGCCTTTCATTTGATTTAGGATGAGAGAATCCCATATTAATTGAATACAGTTTACCAATTTGATGTAAACATGCTCCCGTTAAAAGCAAGTCTGTATCTACTTTATAATGCTTTCCTAAAATTTTAGAAATTTTTATCAATGAAACAGTTTGCTCAATTAAGCCACTTTGATAATTATATTGATATGAAATACTAGCTGGATAAACTTGAAATTTTTGTTTATGGTCTGCCAATATTTTTTTTACCAATTTTCTTAAATGTACTTTTGATATTTGATCAATTTCTTTACCTAAATGTACCCACAATTGTTTTGCGTTTTTTCTAGAACTTGGAATTAAGTCAGATGAACTGAAACCATATTTTGCATATTTTTCAATAGATGCTCTATTAATATTTTTAATTTTAATAAATATATTTTCACCATATTTATAGGTAGTGCCTTTTATAGCAACAGGATTTCCTATATCAAACTTTTTTGACAAAGATTCAACATTATCCCATAAACGAGCTCTTATCAATCCTGATTTATCTTGTAATAATAAATCAAGATAAATAGAACCGTCTTTTTTTCTTCTCATTTTTTTTTGCGTACAAAGATAGAAGCCTTGGAGCTTCATTCCAGAAACTAGATTACTAATGAGAATTGATTTCATTTAAAGATTAACTCTCGGGATGATTGCACTTAGTACCTGTGCAGGTAGCAGATAGTTGATGGACTCTCTTTGTCACTTTAAGATTAAGATCTTTAGCAATTTTGTCTTCAATTTGTGAAATACTATTATCAAAAAACTCAAATAATTCTCCACAATCTTCACATACAATATGGTCATGCTGAGGGGAAATAGTTTTCTTATTATGTTCATATAAGAATTTACCATCATCTAAAATAAGTTTTTTTAGGAGCCCGTGCTTTACAAAAACATCGATTGTTCTATATAAGGTCGCTCTTGAAACATTAATTTTTTTCTTTTTAAGAGAAGAAAGAATAGTTTCAATATCTCTATGTTTGTTAGTTGCAGAAAGTTCATCCCAAATGTCTAAGCGTTGCTTTGTAGCTCGCAAGCCTTCAGCTTTTAAGACTGATTCAACCTCAATATGAAATCTACATGGTATTAAATTTTCCATTATCCAAATTAGCTAATCTATTTTTTTTAGTCTAGCATATTTAACAATGAGCTTTTTTCTTAATCCGCCATCAAATTCAACACCGACTTTTTGATTCTCTCCTGTTCCGTTTAATACTAAAATAGTTCCAACGCCAAAAAGGTTATGTTGTACTTGATCGCCTACCTTAAAATCGTCAAACTCTGTTACAGTTCTAGATATTTGAATTGTTTTCTTACCACCAGAGCGTACAACTCTTTTAGTGTAAACTGTCTTATAAGGCTTAACCTTAATAACGTCTTCATTAATCTCACTTAAAAATTCAGATTGTATAAAAGATGATGTATTTAATGCGCCAAACTTCCTTCTATACTTTGCATTTAATAGATATACTCTTTCCATTGCTCTTGTTACTGCGACATAAAATAATCTTCTTTCTTCTTCTAGTTGATCTGAATCATCATCCATACGTATTAAAGGAAATAATCCTTGCTCAAGACCAGTAACAAATACTGTTGAAAATTCTAATCCTTTAGCTGCATGTATAGTCATAAGTGTTACAGAATTTTTTTTATCATCCCAATCATCTAGATCTGTATAAAGCGATATTTCTTGCAAGAAATCTTTGAGATTACCACTTGAGTTATCTGCAAAACGATCAATACTTAATTTGAGCTCTTGGATATTATCATAGCGATCTTGTTCTGCGGGATTATTTTTATAGTAGTTTTCAATATTGAATTCTTCCAAAAGAGCACGTAATAATTCCTTGCAGTCTAATGTTTCTAGTAAGTCATGAAACTTATTGATTGATAAATAAAAACTTTCGATGGAGTCTTGTTGCTTACCTCGAAGTTTAATATCTCTACAAAATTTTAAGCTTTCAAATAGCGAGATATTTTTTTCTAGGGCAAGATTTTTAAATATAGTAATGGATTTCTCTCCGATACCTCGAACAGGAAAATTAATAATTCTTTTTAATGCAATATCATCATTTGGATTACATACCACAGTTAAGTAAGCCAGCACATCTTTAACTTCTTTTCTATCATAAAACTTAGTACCTCCAACAATATTATATGGAAGCCCTTCTTTCATCATAGTTTGTTCTATCATTCTAGATTGTGCATTTGTTCGATATAGTACAGCAAAGTCTTTGAATGCACCTTTATTAATCTTTATTTCGGTTTTTATGGAATCACAAATTGCATTTGCTTCATCTTCATCGCTACCAGTAGAAATAAGTGAAATCTTTTCTCCTAGCCCTTTTGTAGCAACCAATTTTTTTTCTGCTCTATTAGTATTATTAGAAACTACGGACCATGCGCCATCAAGAATACGTTGAGTAGACCTATAATTCTTCTCTAATTTCACCTCGACTGCGTTTGGAAAAGTATCTTGAAAATTTGTTAAGATATTGTCAATATTTGCTCCTCTCCATCCATAAATAGACTGATCGTCATCTCCAACCACTGTGATATTTTGATGTTCTCCTCCAAGAAGACTGATAAGCTCAAATTGTGGAGAATTAGTATCTTGAAATTCATCAACTAATATATATTTCCATGCTTGCTGATATTTGTTTAATAGAGCTTTACTATGCTTAAATAACTTGATAGGCATTCCAATTAAATCATTAAAATCTACAGCATTATTAGATAATAATAATTCTGAGTATCGCTTATATACTTCTGCAATTTTTTCATCTTCGAAGGTATTAGCTTTAGATTCAACTTCTTCAACTGACATTGAAGCATTTTTAAATTTATCAAGTTGTGATCGAAGAAAATTAATATTTAGTTCTTTAAACTCTACAATATTTAATTGCTCTACTACTTCTTTTAATAATGCCTTTTGATCAGCAACATCATAAATGGTAAAATCGCTATTATACTTATCATCTAAATAACTAATATGCATTCTTAAAATTCTAGCTCCAATCGAATGAAATGTACCAACATTTACACCGTCACAATTAATGCTATCTTTAATGCGCTCCCTCATCTCTGCTGCGGCTTTATTGGTAAATGTTAAAGCGAGGATCTCATTAGGCTTATAAATCTTATCTTTAATAAGATGCCATATTTTGTAAGTTAAAACTCTAGTCTTGCCGCTACCAGCGCCTGCAAATACAAGTACAGGATGTTTAACAGTTTTGACAGCTTTTAGTTGTTGAGTATTTAGATCAGTTAAATTCATCGATTCTCTCTTTTATATTTTTTATACAGCCTCTTTGCTTCTAAATGATCTTTTTCATTCGTAGTAAATACATGCGAGCCATCCCCTTGAGCTACGAAAAATAAATAGTCTGTTTCAGCGGGATATAGTGCTGCTTTAATCGATTCAAATCCAGGATTATTAATAGGGCCTGGAGGCAATCCGTAGTTTAAATAAGTATTGTAAGGAGAAAAGCGTTTTAAATCTCTAAGACTTAAGGCTTTAGGTGGACCTTTAATTAAGTATTGTATAGTTGGATCTGCTTGTAATTTCATTCTTTTCTTTAGTCGATTATGATAGACTGAAGATATAGTTACTCTTTC
Source organism: Candidatus Neomarinimicrobium atlanticum (assembly GCA_000402815.1). GTDB lineage: Bacteria > Fidelibacterota > Marinisomatia > Marinisomatales > Marinisomataceae > Marinisoma > Marinisoma atlantica. The sequence continues at coordinate 89,285 of AQSA01000002.1, forward strand.
TTGATCAAGCAAAGCTTCCCCTTCAATAATCGACGCTAAAGTTACAACCTCATGCACCGTAAATCCTAGCTCATTTGTACGTTCCATGAATGTTTTATCAAAGTTGATCCAAAATTCATTGATCATCGTTGTTAAAATTTCACGACTGCTTGAATTTTTAAAAAAGTAATAAGTGTCTGGGAAAAGATATCCTTCTAATGAAGACGCTTTAATATTGAACTCTGAAATAAATATTGGATCTATAAATAATCTATTATAGTCATCAGATTTCTCAAGTAGATTATTTGCATTGAGAAATATTTGCGCGGAAGAGGAACCTTCTGGTATTGTTAATCTAAGCCTAATTGGACCTTCCGTGAAAATTGTATGAATGATGTCTTTAGTACTAACTTTACCTTCAACGGCAAATGTTCCAACTGGAATTTTATTTGATAAGCCGCGAAAAAAAACTCTATATTTAAAAAAAGATTTATTATTAATAATATCTTTTTCATGCAAAAGATTTGTTACTGTATTTAATGACATCCCTTTTTCAATTACAAAAATAGTTTTATTGATTTCTTTATTAGCGGTGAAGAATATGCTCGATATAACAAGACAAAATGTTAGAAACAATCCATATATTGAATCACGATTACTATTATTATTGGCTACCATGAAGAACGAGAAATTAATTCTTTTATAGGCTGAAATCAATTGTAAGGAATTATATTTTTTGGAAACTAGCTAGAAGAAATTTAACTTAGCGTAAATGACTACCAAAAATAAACAATCAATTAACTTGAAGTGGCCATATAAAACTAAAAATTATGTTTTGTTTGGAGCCGGAGTTTTCGTTATAATTGTGGGTTATTTGACAATGTATTTAGGAGAAGTTGATAGCTTTCAAAGTTTAGTCCTTTCTCCTCTGCTTTTATTAATCGGGTATTTAGTTCTTATTCCATATGCATTATTTAGTAAATAATTAAATGGGGTAGTAGTTCAGCTGGTTAGAACGCCGGCCTGTCAAGCCGGAGGTCGCGGGTTCGAGTCCCGTCTATCCCGCAAATAAATAAAAGTAAGTAAATACGCTAAAAAGGAACTTTAATAGTTCCTTTTTTTGTAAAAAATATAAAATGAAAAATATTTATCAAATTGGAGCTGGGATGGTTGGAAGTGCTATGGCTGCCGACCTTTCACAAAATCATAATCTTTTTTTAGCAGACTATGATGTAACTATTCTAGAAAAAATTCAGTCTAAAAATCCAAATATCCAAATCTCTCAGCTAGATGTAACCGATCAAGAATCTCTTTCTGAATGGATTGCACCTGCTGACATTGTATTATTAGCTGTACCTGGTTTTTTAGGCTACAATGCACTAAAGACAATTATCAAAGCTGGAAAAGATGTGGTTGATATCTCATTTTCTCCTGAAAATGTTTTGAATCTGAACAGTCTTGCAAAAGAAAGAGGTGCAACTGTAATTGTAGATGCAGGTGTTGCTCCTGGAATTCCTAATTATCTTTTAGGCTTTTGGGATGCACAGTTAAACATAGAATCATTTGAATATTATGTTGGTGGACTTCCTAAAAATCCACAACCCCCGTTTAACTATAAGGCACCCTTCTCTCCAATAGATGTTATTGAAGAGTATATACGTCCTGCAAGAATGTTAATAGATCATGAAGTAATTACAGAGCCTGCATTATCCGATATAGAGACAATGGAATTTGAAGATGCTGGTACACTAGAAGCATTCAATACTGACGGACTACGATCACTACTTTCAACAATGAACCATATCCCTAACTTGAAAGAAAAGACTTTGCGTTTTCCAGGTCATGCTAAATTAATGTTAGATTATCGTAATCAAGGTCTTTTTGATAAATCTAATATTGATAAGACATCTAAAAAATTATTTCAAGAATGGAAGTTAGAAGAAAATGAAATAGAGTTTACTGTACTGGATATTATAATTAAAGGTGAGATGAAAATGATTACTTACCACCTATATGATGAATTTGATTTAAGCAGTCGCACTTCTTCTATGGCGCGTACCACAGGTTATACTGCGACAGCTAGTGTCAATTTAATTTTAGATAATTTATATAATAAATATGGAGTTTTTCCTCCAGAAATAGTTGGGGCAAACTCTAATTGTATGCAATTTATCTTAGAATATTTACGTCAAAGAAACGTAATAATTTCTGAAAAGACCACTTAATTCAAAGAGTTTTATGGCAATGTCATAAGAATTATTGTAGATTTGTCGATTATGTCAAAGAAACTCTTATCATTATTTTTGGTTTTATTGATTAGTTGCGGCGGAGGCGGCGGCGGCGGCGGCGATACAACCGAACCAGTTGACCCAGCTCCAGTAGCAATTTTTACAGGTTCGCCTGTATCTGGGCCAGTACCTTTACAAGTAAATTTTACATCTGGATCTAGCAATGCTACTACTCATGCATGGGATTTTGAAAATGACGGATCTCCAGATGCTGCTGGAAGCTCTGTATCTTATACATATAATACACCTGGAGTCTATTCTGTTTCATTAACTGTAACAGGTTCTGGAGGAACTGATACAAATCTTAAAACAGATTATATTACTGTAACCGCAGTAGAACCAACCTCTTTATATACAGCTGATCAGTCTTCAGGCACAAATCCTTTACGAGTAAAATTTAATAATGGCTCTGTAAATTATTCATCATCTAGTTGGGATTTTGGAGATGGAAATACTAGTACTGAAACTAGCCCAACACATACATACACTACTACTGGATCTTACGTTGTAAGCTTAACTGTAACCGGTGAAGGTGGAACTAATACAAATAGTTATCTTACTGTAGATGTCAGTGATATACCAACTCCTGCGATGATTTTAGATTCTAAATATACTACTACATCATCTGGAGCTAGTGTAGCTTTAGATTTAAAAGTTCTTGGTGTAACTGGTCTTGCTGCAGCACAAGCTACATTAAAATATGACAACAGCTTAATCACTATTGGTGATATTACAGCTGGCGATTTTTTACAAGGGAATACTGATCCATTATTAGTTATTACAAGTAATCCAGGTATTGGTAGGGTCATAATTTATACCTCTTCCCTTTCAAGCGATCAACCAAGTTCAGACGGAGACGGTGTAATTGCTACGATAAATCTAACAGTAAATGGTACTATAGATACAAGCATAGGCTTTAATGAAGATGGATCTGGTAACATCATGCTTGATGTAGATGGTGAAGATATCTCAATTAACGGATTAGAAAACGGATACTTAATAGTAGAATAATATTATGAAAAAACTAAAATATATAATTGCTTTTATTATAGTTGGACTTGTCGTATTCCAACCAACCAAACAAATGTTTGAAAATTATACTGCTGAAAAAAATCGCTTAGAACGTGAAGCGTTTATTAATTCTATAGCAGGTGAAAAAATTAACTATAAGAAAATGAAAGCTGAGACTAGAAGGGATCAAAGACCTGACTTGAGAGGTATGCGTGAATATTTGATGACTTATGATCTTAGCACTCAAGATATTCCAAAAGAAAGATTAATCGATGGTATGTCTGTTGCAGAAAATAGAATTAATGGCTCTAGATACTCTAATAGGTTAACAGAAGTTAACTGGGAAGAAAGAGGACCTAATAATATCGGTGGAAGAACTCGTGCCATATTAATTGATCCATCCAACTCAAATAAGCTATGGGGAGCTGGTGTGTCTGGCGGTCTATGGTACAATAATGATATCACTTCTGATACAGAAGACTGGAATCTTGTAGATGCCACTTGGGGAAGTCTTGCTGTGTCATCTATTACATATGATCCAAATAATACTAATATAATGTATGTTGGTACTGGAGAAAGAATGGGTAACTATTCTTCGGATGGTTCAAATTGGTATAGCCCAGGAGTAAGTAAAGGATTAGGAATATGGAAAACAACAGACGGTGGCGCAACATGGGCACAGTTGCCAGATTGTATTTATTTTTCTTTTGTTAATGATATTGTTGTAAGAAATGAAAATGGTACAAGTGTTATTTATGCTGGTGTTGGAGGAAATGAATTTGAAGGTTCATATGTTGGAAGAGAATTTACGGGCGTATGGAAATCAGCCGATGGTGGAGTAAATTGGACTAGAGCTTTTGATGGTGCTGATGCGCAAGAGACTACAGGATATAAAGAATTTAGTAGTTTAGATATAGATAGTAATAATAGAATTTGGGCTGGAACCCGAATGAATGCTTACTGGGCTGGCGGTGGAGAAATTTTTTATTCTGATGATGGTGCTACATGGACAGAAGCTAGTTGGAAAAGCTCTATTGGTGGAACTCCTAACAGAGTAATTATTTCAGCTGCCGCATCTGATCCAAACTATATTTATGCATTAATTTCAAATAATGTTGACAATAAAGCAAATTGGATTGCTAAGAGCACTGATAACGGAACTACCTGGACAGAATTAACTGTACCTACAGATGCCAATGGAAACCCTTTAGGTGATGCCAATGGTCAAGCAGGATATAGTATGAGTTTTGCGGTAGATCCCACTGACCCTAACGTTTTGTATGCTGGAGAAATAGACGTATTTAAGTCTTCAGATGGTGGTTCATCATGGACCCAGATTACTAATTCAGGGGGATCAATTACCTATATGCATGTTGATCAACATAGCTATGAATTTATAGACGGAAATAAAGTTATTTATTCAAACGATGGTGGAATATATTATACCAGTAATGGCGGTGTACAAATATCAGANAGGAATGAAGGCTTTAATGTTAGTCAATTTTACAGTGTAGCATTACATCCAGATACAAGTAGTAAATATGTTATTGGTGGTACACAAGATAATGGATCATGGAAAGTTGACGGAACTACTTTATCGAATGGTACAGCTATAGGTGGAGGAGACGGAGGTTTTTCTCATATAGACCAACAAGATCCAAATTATCAATTCATTGGTAGCAATTACAATACTATTTATAGATCTACGAACGGTGGTCAAAGTTTTAGTTTATATTCTAGATATCAAGTTGGTGGTGCTGATACAGGAACGTTAATAAACCCTACAGGTATTGATGATGGCACAAAAACTATTTATGCTAATGTAGACAATACTTCAATTCTTCGATTAACTAACTATTTGCAGCTTGCTACGACATCTCTAATGAGTATTAATTTAGGTTCACAAGCTTCTTTTTTCAAAGCATCCCCTTATACGGATGACGTAATGTATATTGGTACAACAGGTGGAAGAATATTTAAGGTTACTGACGCATCTACCACTAGTTTTACTGCTACAGATATTACAGGTTCTAATATGGCTGGCTACATATCATCTATTGATATAGGAGCATCTGACAACCAAATATTAGCTACTATATCTAATTATGGTGCTACATCAGTTTTTGAAACATATGGTGGTGGTGGCTCTAATGCATGGAATAGTATTGAAGGAGATTTACCAGATATTCCAGTTAGAGGAGGGCTTTATAATAAGGATAATTATAATCAAGTTATTGTTGCAACAGACTTAGGAACGTGGACCTCTGATGATGTGTCTGTATCCTCACCTTCATGGAATCCATCAAATGATGGACTAGCAAATGTAAGAGTAGACATGTTAGCTAAAAGATCAGATGGATCTATGGCTGCTGGAACTCATGGAAGAGGTATGTTTTTCTCAACAGGATTNACATCAACTGCCCCACTAAATGCAGCATTTACTCCAGACAAAACTTCAGGTGTTTTCCCGTTAACTATTTCATTTAATGACAGATCAACTGGCTCACCTTCAACTTGGTCATGGGACTTCGGAGATGGTACAACTAGCACTGATCAATCACCGTCACATACTTATACAGCTGCAGGAAAATATAATGTTTCTTTAAGCATTTCAGATGGAACAAATTCTGACAGTACTACAAAAAATGAGATTNTCTGGGCAACAGCTGAACAAGACATTCTATGGGAAGAAGGTTTTGAGACAAATCCTTATTTCTGGGCAGATGGTAGACGTGATGTACATGCATTTGGTACCATAAACAGTAATGNCGATGCAGATGAATTCAGTTGGTGGTATTATACTGCAGGATATGGTGCTGCAGATGGTAGTCATTGGATGGCTGGTTTAGGAATGGCGGGAGCTGGTACTGCTGATGATTGGTTGATCAGTCCAACGCTTTGGCTAAGACCGGGAACTGACAATATTTTAAGCTTCTATTCTAACATGAATGGAGGGTCAGAAGATTATGACTTACTATTATCTCCTTCTGGAGGTAATGCAATTTCAGACTTTACAGTAGTTCTTGCTGATATCGATGGAGAAAGTACAGCAAGTTGGGTTCAGCAAACTTATGATTTAACAGCTTATGCAGGAACAAATGTCAGAATTGCAATGCATGTTAAAACAGCTAGTCAACAATATTCTTTTTGGGACAATTTTCAGTTAACAGCTGGACAATTAGACGTAGCTGGTGCACCACTTGCACCTCAAGGAGTTAGTGCTGAAGCAGAATTAGTTTATGATTCAGCCAATGACTCTTGGGATCCTAGTGATGATGGTGTTGCTATTTTCTGGAACAGAAATGGTGAAACAGATCTTGCTTCATATAATGTTTATGGTAGTTTGACAGATAATTTTACGCCAGGAAGTGGAAACCTACTAGGANAAGGAACATTTGGTAATATTAATTCTGAACATTTTGAACCGTCNTCATCTACTACTCCATGGCCAGACACAACATTTTATTTTAGACAGACATTTGGCGTAGATTCATTGCTTCATGACGGATTAACTCAAGGACAACAATGGTACTACAAAGTAGGAGCTGTCGACAACGATGGAAATGAAACTATTTCTGATCAAGTAAGCTATTTATTAGACAGTGAAGGTCCTACAGCTGGAACGTTTACTATTAATAGCATTGTAGATGGTTCATATTTACGCTCTACATCTGAAGTCACAGTTACAGCTGCTGACTGGTCTGATAATACGGGTATCAATTATTATGTACTTGGTATCGGGTCAAGTGGAGATAATACAACTGCTGATGTCGTTGCATATCAGAATGTTGGTACATCCACACTTGAATTAACTGGATTATCACTTGATGATTATACAACCTATTNTATAAAGCTTTATGCTGTAGATGGCTCAGGAAATCAATCAACNCTTGTAATCAACGACTTTATGACTTACAATAATTTATTAGGAGACTATGACGCAGATTGGGATGTAGATGTAGAAGACTTAAATGCCTTTGTAAATGCATGGCCGAGTGCTGGTGTAGATNCAACAGTGGATATTGGTCCTGCTACAGGAACAAGTCCTTATTTANCTCCAAGTTTTGATAGTTTAAATGATATTAATGATGTAAGTGTATTTACTAGAAATTGGTTATGGACTAAAGCTCAAGGNAAAACTTCAGAGCCTGCAAGTCCNCAAAAACTAAATCCANTAGACTTCCCTGCAGAATTATTTGGTAATCAAATAAAGATTACTCTTCCAGATAATATTACAGCTGGACGATTTGAAATTGTTAATGAAGGTAATACCTATCAATTCTCTGTAGCAAAGAATAATCAAAGTATGATTATACTAGAGAATAACGACAGTCTNGAAGAAAGTTATGAGTTTGAGTTTGGAAGATTATCCCCAGATGAAAAAGAATTATTTATCTATATTGATGGAGATGCATCTATGACAACAGTTGAAGTTAGTTATCAACTATTTTCAAAAGATGGTGCAGCTGGTAATGGTATAATGGAACTTGGTTCACCAGATGAATTTAAACTCTATCAAAATTATCCAAATCCATTTAGTAGNCAGACTACATTCCAGTATGATGTAGCAGAAGCAACTTCTGTTAAGATTTATATCTACAATACGCTAGGACAACTTGTTAAAACAATTGATCGTGGCGACAATGGTATAGGAACACATACCGTTGAGTGGGATGGTAAGAACGANGATGGCGATACATTAAGTAGTGGTGTATACTTCTATCAACTTCGTACAAAAGACTTTAACAAGACCATGAAAATGTTACTTGTTAAATAACTATTAGAGGGAAATCATAATAAAAGAATTCGAAGTGATATTAAACTAATTTAGTTTGATATAAATCATGCAATCTAATTAAACCTAGACATTCTCTAGACTCATTTACTACCGGTAAAACAGAAATCTGCGAATCGCGATCCTCCATTAATTTCATAGCATCGTGAATAGATAAGCCNTGAGAAACGGATATAGGATTATTATTAATCAATTCTCCCATTGAATCTGATAAAGTCTTNTCNGATGCAATCGCTTTTCTTAAGTCCCCTTCTGTCACTATACCTTTAAGCTTTTTATTATNNANAATTAATGCTGCACCTAANGGNTTTTNNGTCATTGCAGATGCNATATCTTCTAAAGAAGTATCTTCATTAATAATAGCTACATCTTCTAATGGATGAATTAAATGATTTACNGTTAGTCCTAATTGTTTACCTAATTCTCCGCCAGGATGATATCNTGCAAAGTCTTCAGCATTAAACCCTCTCCTAACCATTAANACAGAAGCTANNGCATCTCCTATNGCCANGGCANCTAATGCGCTTGTTGTAGGCACAATNCCAAGAGGATCAACCTCNCTCTCAATTGTTCCATTNAGTACAATATCTNCATTTTTTGCCATATAAGAATCCATATTNCCTACTAAAGCAATTAATGGTGACTGGAATTCNCGTAAAATTGGAATTAATCGNACTANTTCTTCTGTATTNCCACTCTTTGANATNAGGAGNGTTGGATCACCTGGATTATAAATACCTAAATCCCCATGTANNGCTTCTGCTGCATGAACAAATACACTTTTGGTTCCTGTACTACAAAGAGTTGCNACAATCTTTTGTCCAATTAACCCTGATTTTCCAAGTCCACATATCACCAACTTACCGTTGTTGTCCATAATAAGTTCTGAAGCCTTTACAATATCATCATCAATTTGTTTTGCAACGTTATTTAGCTGACGCGATTCATTTTCAAGAATTGCTTGAGCTAATCCATTTATTTTACTTTTATCCATATATGAATGAATATAATTAGTTTTGGTGGAATTATGACTGATAAATTTGTAGAATCNTCTCTATGAATATTTACATAACCGGTGCAAGTAGTGGAATTGGAGAGTATGTCTCTTATGAATATGCTAAAAAAGGTAATCATCTAGCACTCTGCGCTAGAAGAAAAGAAAAATTAGAAGATATTGCTACTAAATGTCGCGAAATGGGTGCCGAAGTTACTATCTATTCAGTNGATGTTACAGATCANCATTCTACCAAAGAATCAATAGATGACTTCTTATCTAAAATTGCAAAAATTGACTTAGTGATTGCAAATGCAGGTCTTGGAGATCTCGATGCACTTCATAAAGGAGATCCAACATTAATTAATGAAGTAATAAAGGTTAATGTTATTGGAGTTCAAAATACAATTCTTCCCTTTATTCCAGTAATGCTGAAACAAGACGATGGGCATATTGCTTTAGTGGGATCGGTAGCTAGTCACATAGCATGGGCTGGTGGTGGAGCATATGCTGCCTCTAAATTTGCAGTAAGAGCTTTGAGTGAAAGTTGGAGAAAAACGCTACCAACAACAATAGATGTAACACTAATTTGTCCAGGTTTTGTGGAAAGTGAAATGACAGATCCGGTAGANTGGACTCCATTTATAATCAAAACAGATATTGCTGCAAAGAAAATTGTAAATGCATTACACAAAAAGAAAAAAATGTTCATTTTCCCATGGCAATGGCGTATTGTGATTGCATTTAAAGGACTACTTGATATATTTATGGCGAATGCTGCAAGAAAAATGCANAAAAAAACTAAGTAATTCTATAAGCTATATAAAATAGAATTATTCCTGGTAAGAATAATAACAGACTAATTGATTCTCCGAAAATTAATACTGAATTTNTAATCGCAATTGGTATTACTAAATTATTTGATACAGCAAGCCTATATGAATTCACTTTAGTTGCACCAATATTCCATAGTAAAAAACCGATTCCGGTAGAACATAATCCTAAAAAAAGNAAGGCAAGTAAGNTGGTATCTGTTAACTCAATCATACTACCTGATACCGATAAGTAAACNGAAGAGGTAACTATAGTAGCNCCAAGAAATAGTTGAGAGAAATTACTGATGATATCAGTGTTGGGATGCTGATTATTCCACTGCTTAAACCATACTTGACCCCAAGCAAATACAAAATTAGCACATTGAATTAATAGAAATCCATACCAGTATTCTAAAGGATTTGTGACATTATATCTCATAAGGTANGAACCTAGTATTACTAAAAAAATAGCTAAAGCGTCTTTTAAAGTGACGAGATTTTTAAAAAAATATTTATCAGCAATAGATATAAAAATAGGTGTTGTGATTGTAAAGGTTGCAATGAGATATGCCGGTAGATATTGATATGACTGTATATAGAAAACATACATCAATCCAAATTGAATCGCTCCTATAAGTACTAACTTAATATCCCACTGAAATTTTTTAAACTGGTAGAAAGAAATGGAGGTAAAAAAAACTAAGGCAATTAAATTTCTTGCATAGCTAATAAAAAAAGGATCTACTTCTGATAATCCATATTTAATAATACCAAATGAGAAAGACCAAAGCAGTGATACTAAAACTAGGTATTTCA
>AQSA01000003.1 GCA_000402815.1 Candidatus Neomarinimicrobium atlanticum
TTAGAGTTATTGGCGTCATAATAATTGCAGTTGCTGCATTAGATGCAATCTCAGTTAGTACCATAGTGATTAAATAAATTATAGCTAATAAAAAATATGGGATNAGGTGTTCAGGAAATAAATTTACTACACTTCCTATTCCATTACCAATCATCACATCTAATCCGGTACGTTGAATAGCAACACCCATTGGTAGAAAAGCTGCTATAACAACAATCACCTGCCAATGAATAGATGAATAGGCTTCGTTTGGTGTAATAACCCTAGCTAACAGCAAAATAATTACTCCAAGAATAACACCTACAACTATNGGAACTACTTTAAAGATAGCTAAACCTACAGCACATAAAATAGTAGCAATACTTAGCCACCATAAAGGATGACTATCAAGATTAGCATCTGTTTTACCAAGAACGATAAANCCTTCTTTAGAAGNAAGTTGACTAATTCGATCTTTGGGACCNTATACTAATAAAGTATCAAATGGTTTTAAAATAAAATGCGCTAATTTTCTTCTTATGACTTCCCCTTCTCTACGAATTGCTAGCACAAAACTTCCAAAGGTTCTTCTAAAATTTGCATCTTGAAGCGTTTGTCCTATTAATTCTGAATTATCAGTAACAAGACATTCAGCTAATATATGATTTTCTTGCTCTAATTCTTCCTGTGTGAGCTTTTCATCGGTTAGAAGAGAAAGATTTTCAATTTCTTTTAAGCGCTGAAAGTTATCAAAAGAGCCTTTGACAAATAAAACATCATCTTTCTGCAATACTAAGCCTCTTAGATTAGAAGTGATAATCTCACCTCCTCTAATAACATCCAGGACAATCACATCATAATTCTCATTAATTTTTCTATCTAGTAATGTTTTGCCGCATAAAGGTGAATTTTCATTAACTCGAAACTCTGTTAAATACCCATCTAGGCTATAATCTTCAATACTAGAAGATTTTGCTACCCTTGAAGGAAGTAATTTATATCCAATTGTAAATATGTATATCAACCCAATTACAAATTTTATTATTCCAAACTTTGCAAACTCAAGCATTCCAAGTGATACTGTACCTCCAGAAGTATCTTCTAATATTGAATTAACAATTAAATTGGTAGAAGTTCCTACGAGTGTTAATGTTCCNCCAAGAATAGCAGCGTAGCTTAAGGGTATCAATACCTTAGAAGGACTNATATTGTATTTATCTGCTAAACGAATAGTAACCGGCATGAATATTGCTACAATTGCTGTATTATTAACTACAGCAGAAGCAATACCAATACAAAATAAATAANCAACCATTCCTAGAATTCTAGATTTATCGATCAACTTATTAACACTGATAATCACATATTCTAAAATATGAGATTTTTGCAATGCAAAACTCATCACAAAAAGGCAGGCAATTGTCATAACCGCGGGGTTAGAAAATCCCGCAAGACTCTCAGCTGGACTNACCAGTCCAAGGACTAGTAACAACCCAAGAACAAGTAGAGCTGTCACATCTATTGGAAATAATTCTGAAATAAAAAGTACTAGTGCTGTCAGAATTATAACACCTAGGAATATAATTTCCATAAGTACCGTGGAAAGGACTCGAACCTTCACATCTTACGATACTGGTTCCTAAGACCAGCGCGTCTACCAATTCCGCCACCACGGCATATTTTTAACAATATAAAAAGAATTAACTAAAAAAAACGTTAATTATGATTCATTGCAAATTCAAGTTCCGAAATTAAATCATCTGCATGCTCAATACCAACAGAAAACCTTAACAAATTAGGTGTGATTCCCAGCTCTGCTTTTTCGTCATGCGGTACAGATGCATGTGTCATAGAGTAAGGACAAGATATTAAGCTTTTAACTCCACCTAAACTTTCAGCCAAAGTGATAATGCTTAATTTTTTTGCAAAACTATCAAGATCGATTGACTGATCGAGCTCAAAAGAAATCATACTTCCATATACGGGGTTGCCGTCTGGGCAAGAATGTTGCTTTGTTGCTAAATCAAATTGTTTATGAGATTTTAATCCNGGATAAATCACTCGCGTAACTAGAGAATTACTATCTAGCCATTTAGCAATTTTACCAGCATTTTTGAACTGCTTTTCTACTCTAACAGATAGTGTCTTTACTGACCTTAAAAGCAACCATGCATCAAACGGACTAGGAAGAGCACCTCCAGTATTTTGAATTAAGGTTATTTTTTCGGATGCTGCATCATCATTTACCATTAATGCACCGCTTAGTACATCAGAATGTCCACTCAGAAATTTTGTAGTGCTATGCATTACAATATCAGCACCNAGGTCTAATGGTCTTTGTCCATAAGAACCCATNAAAGTATTATCCACACTCACTAAAACATTGTTCTTATGTGCTAATTCTGAAACTTTTTTAATATCAGCTAATTCCAATAAAGGATTACTTGGAGTTTCAAGATGAATCAACTTTGTATTTTTTGTTATTGCTTTGGCAATAGTATCTAAGTTTGTTGTATCGATAAATTCNAAATCTACTTTGTTATCNTTCAGCACCTTCGTCACCAACCTGAAAACACCTCCATATACATTACGCGATATCAATACATGGTCACCTGGTTTAAACATCATGAAGATTGCAGTCATTGCTGCCATGCCAGAAGAAAATGCATAAGCATACTTAGCATTCTCTAGCATAGCTAAATTTTCCTCTAAGGCTGCTAATGTTGGGCTTCCAACTCTAGAATAAACATACTTTGATGTACTTGCAAAAGTAGGCTGCCTAAAAGTGGATGTAAAATGAATTGGAGTTACAGCCGCACCTGTTTCATCAATTTTATTTCCAACATGAATAGATTTTGTTGAAAAATGTAATTTATTTTTTTTATTAACCACGAGTATATCCTTTCAATAAATAAGACTCTAATTTTTTAAACTTAATTTCTACTTCTTCTCCTGATGGAGATAATACTTTTATTTTATCATTTCTACCAATTTTTTCTTCCATATTATTTTCAGATATACTTATCGGCTGTGNCTTAGTATCAGCTGAAGCATCTGCATGAGTAAGTTGAAGATTTTTTTGAAGAGGAGCACTTTCTTTTGGACGCGGATTCTCACTAATTTGCGCANGATAAACTCTTTGTACAATTGATGCTCGCAGGCTTGCCATTAAATCTTGAAAAAAATTATATGCTTCTGCTTTATATTCTATTAAAGGATTTTTTTGTCCAAATGCTCTGAGTCCAATTCCTTCTCTTAATTGATCCATTCCCAATAAATGATTACGCCATTTTTCATCTATGGTTCGCAATACAACAAATTTTTCAAGCTTACGAAGTAATTCTTCAGGAATAATTTCTTCTTTTTTATTATAATATTGTAATGCCTTATNCAATATTGTNTNAACTATTTCTTCTTTACTATTTTGATCTTTAAAATCGGAAGCATCTACATCTATTAATAGNTGTCCATTCAATTCTTGATTCAATGCTGCCCANTCCCAATCTTTTTTACTCTTCATATCAAGCGGTTCAAATAAATCATATATAAAGTCATCAATAAATTCATCAATCGAAGATTTAATTGATTCAGATAATAATGCTTTATTTCTTAATTCATAAATAATCTCTCTTTGTTGATTTAGAACATCATCATATTCAAGCAGATGCTTTCGCATACCAAAATTTCGTTCTTCAACTTTCTTTTGTGCATTACTAACACCGCGATTTAACATGCCCGCACTTAATTCTTGATCTTCATCCATTGCCAATCTATCCATATATGAAGCAAGTTTGTCCATATTGAATAATCGCATCAAATCATCCTCTAACGAAATATAAAATTTTGATGAACCGGCGTCTCCTTGCCTGCCAGATCGACCTCTCAATTGTAAATCAATACGTCTTGATTCGTGCCTTGCAGTACCTATGATATGTAATCCACCTAACTCCTCCACTCCTGGACCTAATTTTATATCAGTTCCTCTTCCCGCCATATTTGTTGCAATAGTAATGGCATTTTTTAAACCTGCCTGTGCTACAATTTCAGCTTCACTTTTATGCTGCTTAGCATTTAAAACATTATGGGGTATTCCTTTTTGTTTTAACATTTTTGATAATAATTCTGANACTTCTACAGAAATTGTACCAATCAATACTGGTTGCCCTTTTTTGAAATAATCACTTACCTCGTTTATAACTGCTTTGTATTTAGCNTGCATTGATTTATAAATAACATCATTAAAATCTTTTCTAACAATTGGACGATGCGTTGGAATTACAGTAACACCCAAATTATAAATTTTTTCAAATTCTGCTGCTTCTGTGTCAGCTGTACCTGTCATTCCAGATAACTTATCATACATTCTAAAATAATTTTGGATAGTAATTGAAGCCAATGTTTGAGTCTCTTTTTCAATTTTAACATTTTCTTTTGCTTCTAAAGCTTGATGAAGACCTCCACTAAACCTTCTTCCAGGTAAAACTCTTCCTGTAAACTCATCAACAATTAATACTTGTCCATTTTGTACTACATACTCTACATCTTTATCAAATAAGGTATATGCCTTAAGCAATTGATTAAGATAATGTATTTTTCCACTTCTCTGTGAATGCAACTGATAAGCTTTTTCTTTATTTAACTTCTTTTGATCATCAGATAAGTCTTTTTCATCAATATCACTTAACATTTCTCCTAGATCTGGAATCGTAAATGCCTCCATATTATCTGGAGATAGCGCNATTCTACCCTTATCTGAAAGATCTACGCTATTAGATTGTTCATCAATAGCAAANTATAGATCTTCATCTAGTTCATGTAATTTTTTATCTGCAATAAATTCAGACTCAACACTATTCATTAGCTTTAGAGTGCCTTGCTCTTGAAATAGCTCCTGTAATTTACTATCCTTAGGTAAACCTTTTTTTGCNTTCAATAAAAGTAGTCCTGCATCATAAAGCTGCTCATCTGACGGAGAATCAATTCTTATAATTTGTTNTGCTTGATCTACTAAATCAGCAACTAATTCTTTCTGCTTTCTAACCAAAGATTTTACAGGTGAACTTAAATCTACATAAGATTGATTAATTTTTGTTTCAACTGGACCTGAAATAATTAGAGGAGTTCTAGCCTCATCTATAAGAACACTATCAACTTCATCAACTATAGCATAGTGATGAGGTCTTTGTACTAAATATTCAGCATCAATTGTCATATTGTCCCTTAAATAATCAAATCCAAATTCATTGTTTGTTCCATAGGTTATATCGCAATTATATGCTGCTTTTCTTTGCTCCGGATTCATTGAGTTCAGAATATGTCCAACAGACATACCTAACATCTCAAAAACCTTACCCATCCATTCTGAATCTCTCTGTGCCAAGTAGTCATTAACGGTAATTACATGTACTCCCCTTCCAGATAAAGCATTTAAATAAATAGGCATTGTTGCAACTAAGGTTTTTCCTTCACCTGTTTTCATTTCAGATATTTTACCTTGATGGAGCACAACTCCCCCAATCAATTGTTCATCATAAGGAATCATTTCCCATTTAATTTTTTGACCAACAGCTACCCATTCTTTTCCATACAATAAACGAGAGGCATGCTTGACTAAAGCAAATGCTTCAACTAGAATATCATCAAGTACTTCTTTCTCAATTTCGGTACGTATTTTTTGTACTTCTTTTCTATCAGAAACATCTTTTAATTTTTTGCCTTCTTGAGATTCAATTTTCTTTTGTACATCGCGCTGTAGTTGACTTGTTCTTTCAGCTAGATATGATTCATCTTTTCCTTCAAGAGTATCATAGTGATCGTTAATTTGATTAACCAATGGTTGAATTTTTTTAATTTCTCTACCAGATTTTGTACCGAATATTGTTGTTAATAAGCTCATATCAATTATAGTTTTTTATATACTGAATCTAATACACCATTTACAAATGCAGTGCTATCTTCTGAGCTAAATTTCTTAGCATTTTCGATGGCAGAACTAATCGTAACTTTATGTGATATTTCATAATGTTGCATAAGCGACATTTCACATATCGACATTTGCATAATTAATCGATCGATAATATTAATTCTTTCGAGTGTCCAATTTTCTAGAGCAGACTCAATTTTTTTGTCTAGTGAGTCAGCATTTTTAATTGTTGATTTAAATAATTCATCTACAAATTTTTTAGTTGGCTTATCAAATTGGTATCTATCGTTGATGTCTTGTAGGACTTTCTTTTCATCTTCACTAGAAACATGCTTTGCATATAGAGCTTGCAATACAGCTTCTCTTGCTTTTTTTCTATGTTGTTTTTCACTCATCAATGATTCCATTTAGCAAATTCATNTATTCTTCTTTCTGCAAGTAAATTTGCTGCTTCAAGAGTTGAGATGTTATTTGTTGCTGCATAGTCAAATATTCTCATCAAAATATAATATATACCTTCTACCTGATAGCGAGCTTTCTCTTTATTGTAGCCTTGAAGTTCATTGGCTACATTCATTAATCCACCAGCATTAATAACATAATCTGGTACATACATGATTTTCTTGCTAAGTAATAACTTTGAATCTCTTGATTCTTTTTCTAATTGGTTATTTGCAGCCCCTGCGATAACAGAGCATTTCATTTTTTTAATTGTTTCTGGATTGATAATAGCTCCTAAAGCACATGGCGAGAAGACATCTAAATCTAGGCCAATCAATTCCTTATTAGAAACAGGGATGACACCAAATTCATCAACTACAGTATCTAATTTACTTTTATCAATGTCATAGCCATAAATAATAGCACCTTCTTTTTGAAGATGACTGCATAAATGGTATCCTACTTTTCCAAATCCTTGGATACCTACTTTAAGATCTCGTATTGAAGTTATACTCAACCTTTTCTTAAGCGCAGCCTTCATACCAACAAATACTCCTAATGCAGTTAATATAGAAGGGTCTCCACTTCCACCCATAGCTCTTTTGATTCCGGTAACATGATTAGTCTCCATCCTAATAAACTCCATGTCNTGTACTGACATACCGACATCTTCTGCAGTGATATACTTACCATTAAGACTTTCAACAAAATTTCCAAAAGACCTTAAAAGTACTTCTGATTTATCTGAATTAGGGTCGCCAATAATTACTGCTTTCCCCCCGCCCAAATTTAAATTTGCTATAGAAGCTTTGTATGTCATTCCTCTAGANAGCCTTAAAGCATCAACTAGAGCTTCTTGTTCTGTCTTATAAGGATACATTCTACATCCACCTAGCGAAGGACCTAAAGTAGTATTGTGAATTGCTATAATAGCTTTTAAACCAGTACTTTCATCATTGCAGTATACAACCTGTTCATGATTTGTCTTACTAACCCTTTCAAATATGCCTTTATTCATAATTTTCCTTTTTATTTTTTTGATTTGGAGTATGCATTAATGATATGTTTAACTAAATGATGTCTAGCAATATCATGCTCAGTTAACTTTACAATTCCAATATCTTTTATATCTTTTAAAATATTTAAAACACTAACTAGTCCTGAGTGTGATTTTTTTGGTAAATCAATTTGAGATGCATCCCCCGTAATAATTGCTCTAGAATCTATACCAAGTCGTGTCAGAAACATTTTCATCTGGATTGTTGATGAATTCTGAGCTTCATCTAGAATCATAACTGATCTATTAATTGTTCTCCCTCTCATATATGCCAAAGGAATAATTTCAATTATACCTTTATTCAGAAGCATCTGAATTTTACTCTTTGGCAATAATTCATTTAGTGCATCATATAATGGTGCAAGATATGGATCTATTTTATCTTTTAAATCTCCTGGAAGAAAACCTAAACTTTCTCCAGCTTCTACTGCGGGTCTACAGAAAATAATTTTTTCGATTTCATGNTTTTCTAATAAAGACAACGCATAAGCAACAGCTAAAAATGTTTTTCCTGTACCAGCAGGACCTACAGATATAACAATATCATTTTTAAATAAAGAGTTTAATAATTCTTTCTGTCCATCTGTCCTGGCATGTACAGGCCCTTTTTTTCCATAAAAAACAACATTACCGATAGATTTTTTACGATCAAGAGTTTGTTGCATATTCATTGCTAATAATTGATTGATATCCTTAGTTGTAAGGTTATTACCTTTTTTAATTGAGTCAACCATATGCCCAAGTATAACTGAAAAATGATCCAAATCTTTTTTTAATCCCTTACAAAAGAGACTATTACCGCGAATATTAATATTTAATGGAAGTGATTTTTCTAGAAAGAGTATATTCTGATCGCCAATGCCATACAGCTCTGTCAAATCAACTCCTTTTATTTCAAACGTTTTTTTCATTCTCTTTAATACCTATACCTAAATCATCTAATTGTTCCTCTGATACAGTATTAGGAGAGTCTTCCATAAGAGCAGAGGCTGAAGTTGTTTTTGGAAATGCGATTACATCTCTTATATTATTAACGCCCGCTAATAACATGACCAATCTATCTAAACCAAAAGCAATGCCTCCATGAGGAGGAGTCCCAAATTTTAAAGCGTCAATGAAGAATCCAAACTTATTACTAATATCTTCTTGAGTAAGATTCATTGTTTCAAAGATTTTTTGTTGTAGCTCTTGATCATGAATTCTAATAGATCCACCTGCTACTTCATAACCATTGATTACAATATCATAACCTTTTGATATAGCTTTTCCGGGTTCTAATATTGCAGTTTCAATATCATTGTCTTTTGGTGCTACAAAAGGATGATGAACTGAATCAAAACGTTGATTGTCTTCATCCCAATCAAATAAGGGAAAATCTACAATCCATACTGGCTTGAATACTGAGNCATTATATAGGCTTAGCATTTCCGCAACTTTAACTCTTATTTTTCCTAAAACTTTCAAAGATAGCTGAGTACTGTCAGCTACCATAAAACATATTGAACCATCTTTTATATTGCAATCTGATGCAATATCAGATTGAAGATCTTGATTAAAAAATTTTGATATTCCGCCTTCAAATGAACCATCTTTGTATTTCATCCATGCCAACCCTTTAGCACCAAGGGATTGTGCATAAGAATCAAGCTCAGAAATAACTTTTCTCGAGAAATGTTCTATATTATTTACATGAATCATATTGACAGATTCTGAATTTTTAAAAGCTTGGAAATCGGATTGATCAGAAAACTTTTTGAAATTTTGTATCTCTATTGAATATCTAAGATCAGGCTTATCAGTACCAAATCTATTCATTGAATCTTCATATGATAAGATGGGAAAGGGAGTTTGTATTTTAACACTATTTACTTTCTCAAAAACGGTTACAATAAGTTTTTCCACCATATCTCTTATGTGCTCTTCATCAACAAANCTCATTTCAATATCAATCTGAGTAAACTCAGGCTGCCTATCTGATCTTAAATCTTCATCTCTAAAACATTTTACAATTTGAAAATATCTATCTAAACCAGAAATCATAAATAATTGTTTATACATCTGAGGCGATTGAGGTAAAGCATAAAATTTTCCATTATGAACTCTGCTTGGAACTAAATAATCTCTAGCACCTTCAGGGGTAGATTTAGTCAATACGGGAGTTTCAATTTCAATAAAATTTTGGTCATTTAAAAAATTTCTAACTACTTGAGTTGTCTTATGCCTGATAATTAAATTATTCTGTAATTGAGAATTTCTTAATTCTAGATAACGATATTTTAACCTGTGTTCTTCTGTAGAAGCTTCTCGATCATGAATAGACATTGGTAGCGGAGCAGCCATGTTCAAAATTTCTAATTCTTCTGCAATAACTTCAATCTCACCTGTTGTAATATCCTTATTAATAAGGTCTTCTGATCTTGCGATAACTTTACCAGATACTGATATCACATCTTCATTTGATAGAGATTTTCCTTTTTCAATCAAAGAGTCTGAATTCAAAATAATTTGAGTTTTTCCATATCGATCTCTTATGTCAATGAAAATAATTTTTCCATGTGTACGAGTAGAATTCACCCATCCAAGTAAGTGGACGTTTTTATTAATATTCTTTTTGGTTAATTCACCACAATTGTGTGTTCTAGAATCCATATAGTATCAATGTAATAATTATTTTTCTAATTCTTGTGCATTTTCGACAAGTAATAATACCTTATCTGGAATGTCATCTGTAGAGTCAGAATTAATATCAGCAATCCCCGCTGAACAAGAAAATTCTATTTCTTTTTCTTCTGTTTTTACCGATATGACTCCTTCCTTTAGATTTAGGATGGAGTTAGTATGATTTTTCATAATTCCAAAATATCCCTCAGTTCCTGGACACTTAACATATGTCACATTATCAAAACTAAAAGAATGTGTTGGAGTTACAATATCTAAGCTAAAGACTTTATTCACTTTTTAGCCTTTTCAATTGCTTCGTCGATTGATCCTACATAAGAAAAAGCATTTTCTGGAAGATCGTCTACCTCACCATTTAATATTGCTTCAAATCCTGCAATAGAATCTTCTAACTTTACATAACGACCTTCTAGTCCTGTGAATTGCTCCGCCACAAAGAATGGCTGTGACATAAATTTCTGCATTTTTCTTGCTCTAGATACAACCATTTTATCTTCATCGGATAGTTCATCCATACCAAGAATTGCAATAATATCTTGCAAATCTTTATATTGCTGTAGTGTTGTTTGAACTGATCGTGCAACATTATAATGTCTNTCTCCAACTACTCTCGGATCTAGAATTCTAGATGTTGATGTAAGAGGGTCAATCGCAGGATAGATTCCTAATTCAGAAATCTTTCTATCTAATACCGAAGTTGCATCCAAGTGTGCAAAAGCTGTAGCTGGCGCAGGGTCAGTTACATCATCCGCTGGAACATAAATAGCTTGAATGGATGTAATAGATCCTTTTTTAGTTGATGTAATACGTTCTTGTAAATCTCCCATTTCTGTAGAAAGTGTAGGTTGATATCCTACCGCTGAAGGCATTCTTCCTAATAATGCTGATACCTCAGAACCTGCTTGAGTAAATCTAAAAATATTATCTACAAACAATAGTACGTCTTTTCCTTCATCATCACGGAAATATTCTGCCATTGTCAACGCACTCAAACCAACTCTTAATCGTGCTCCTGGTGGCTCATTCATTTGACCAAACACTAGCGCTGTTTTATCGATAACGCCTGATTCCGTCATTTCAGCATATAAATCATTTCCTTCTCTAGTTCTTTCACCTACTCCAGCAAAAACAGAGAAGCCGCCATGTTCAGTAGCGATATTTCTAATAAGCTCTTGAATTAAAACTGTTTTTCCAACACCAGCACCTCCAAATAGTCCTGTTTTTCCACCTCTAGTATACGGTTCCATCAAGTCAACAACCTTAATACCTGTCTCAAACATTTCCGAAGTTGTTGTCAAATCTTCTTGTAATGGAGCAGATCTATGAATTGGTGATGTCTTTGTGTTTCCAACATTCCCTTTTTGGTCGATTGGATTTCCAAGCACATCAAACATTCTTCCTAAAGTTGCTTCACCAACAGGAACTGAGATTGGCTGACCTAAATCCGATACAGTTGTACCTCTTACAAGTCCATCAGTTGAATCCATAGCAATGGTTCTAACAACCCCTTGGCCTAAATGTTGAGCAGTTTCTAATACAAGATCAGATCCATCTTCTCTCTTGATGTTTAAAGCATTTAAAATTCTTGGCAAATGCCCTTCGGNGAANTTTACATCGACCACCGCACCAGTTATTTGTAATATTTTACCTTCATTATTCATTTTTATGTCCCCTTAATCGACTAGCGCTTCTGCTCCACCAACAATTTCTAACATTTCTGTGGTAATCGCAGCTTGACGCGCTTTGTTAAATTCTAGTTTTAATTCTTTAATTATTTCTTTTGCATTTTCTGTGGCATTATCCATTGCAATCATTCTAGCAGCTTCTTCACTACTGTAAGACTCTAACATCTGTTGCCACATTTGTACTTTCAGGTGTTTTGGAAGTAATGATTTAACAATACTTTCCTTGTTTGGCTCATAATCATAATTATAGTCCTTAGGATTATAATCCTTGGTAAAATCAATTGGCAATACCTTTTCCATCAATAAGTCTTGAGATGCCAATGTTTTAAATCTATTATAAATTACATTAACTTCATCTACTTCATGATTTTTAAATGCGGCTATGAATGTTTCAGCAATATCGGATGCTGTATCAAATGTCATATCCTTCCAAAAATCATAAAAAGACTGTACTACATTGTAATTTCTTTTACTGAAATATTCTGAAGCTTTTTTTCCTAAACAAAATAGCTGTACCTTATCTTTTCCAAGTTTCTCAATCTCTTTTTCAGCTAATCGAATAACGCTGGAATTAAAAGATCCAGCAAAACCTCTATCGCTCGTTATAATGATTAATGCTGTTTTTGATACTTTCCTTTTACTGACTAATGCTATATTATCATTAGAAACTTGAGGTAAAATTCTACATATCATGTCTTGTGTATTCTTTGAATAAGGTCGTGATATTTCCATTTTATCTTGAGCTTTTTTCACCTTAGCAGCAGCAACCATCTTCATTGCTTTTGTTACCTGCTGAATACTGCTAACAGATTTAATGCGCTCTTGTAGACTTTTAAGATTTGCCATATTAGAAGCTCTTTTTAAATGCCTCGATTGCTTTGTTCATCTTTTCAGCTAAATCATCTCCAATATTACCAGTATCTTCGATTTCCTTAATACATTCAGGAGATTTAGACGCAAAATGTTCAAGTAAGCCAATTTCAAAATCTTTTACAGATTCAAGTTCAATATCATCAAGATATCCCTGACTAGCTGCATATATAATTAGAACTTGATTTGCTGTAGACATTGGAACATATTGATTCTGTTTTAGTATCTCTACCATTCGGCGACCTCTAGTAATTTGTGCTGCTGTAGCATCATCTAAGTCGGAAGCAAATTTTGCAAAGGCTTCTAGCTCTCTAAATTGTGCTAAATCTAATCTTAATTTACCAGCAATCTTTTTCATAGCTTTGATTTGTGCACTTCCACCAACTCTTGACACTGATAGTCCAACGTCAACTGCAGGTCTTACTCCACCATTAAATAAATTTGTATCTAAATATATCTGTCCATCGGTAATTGATATTACATTAGTTGGAATATATGCAGATACATCTCCTTCTTGAGTTTCAATAACTGGCAATGCGGTTAATGATCCTGAACCTAAATCTTCAGATAATTTTGATGATCTCTCAAGCAATCTACTATGAAGATAAAATACATCTCCAGGAAATGCCTCTCTACCTGGAGGTCGTCTCAATACTAGTGACATTTGTCTATAAGCAGTTGCTTGCTTAGACAAATCATCGTAAACAATTAAACCATGCATTCCATTNTCTCTATAATATTCTCCCATTGCACAACCAGAATATGGTGCAATATATTGCAGGGGAGCTGGATCTGATGCATTTGCAACAACAACNGTAGTATATTCCATTGCTCCGTTCGCTTCAAGCTCTCCAACTAGTTTTGCAACTGTAGATGCTTTTTGGCCAATCGCTACATAAATACAATAAACGGGGCTATCACCCTTGTGAGTAGATTTTTGATTAATAATCGTATCAGTAGCAATTGCAGATTTTCCAGTCTGTCTATCACCAATAATCAATTCTCTTTGACCTCTACCAATTGGAATCATACTGTCAATTGATTTTAACCCTGTCTGTAGTGGTTCTTTTACCGGAAACCTTTGCATTACTCCCAATGCTTTTCTTTCAATTTGAAGTGAGTGTTTTGCGTTAATTGGGCCTTTACCATCCATTGGAACTCCTAAAGGGTTCACAACTCTTCCCAATAATTCTTTTCCAACAGGGACTTCAACAACCTTGCCCGTTCTTTTTACAGTATCACCTTCTTTTACTAGACTACTATCTCCAAAAAGCACTACACCGACATTTTCTTCTTCTAAGTTTAGTGCCATACCAAATACATTATTCGGGAATTCTACNAACTCAGAACTCATGACATTACCTAAACCGCTTGTTCTAGCAACACCATCTCCAATTTCAAGAACCTCTCCAACTTCATTAACATCAACATTGTTGTCAATATTCTTTATTTGGTCGCGTAATAAATCGCCGATTTGATTAGTTTTAATATCCATTTATACCCCTATTAATTTTGATTTTGCGTTTTCTAATTTTGTTTTTAAGCTGCTATCAAATAGCATATCATCAATTTTAATCTTTAATCCCCCGATTAAATCCTGATTGGTTGAAAAATTAATATCGATCTTCTTGCTTGTTATGTCGCTCAGCTTATTTGATAATTGATTTTTCATATTTTCATCCATATCTGTAGATGAGGTTATTTCAACATATGCTATATTCAATTTTTCTTTTGCTAAAACTACAAAACTCTTATTTACGTCAATTAATAAATTCATATCATCGTTTTCAATCATTACCAATAAAACTTCTAGTAAATTTTTATCAAAAACCTCCTTAAAGGCTTCTTTAAAAATGTTCATTTTCTTACTTAAATCAACTGATTTCGACTTTAGAAATGTATTAATCATTAGATCTTTTTTTGATAAAGCAGTGAGCTCATGTAAGCATACTTTAATATTTTGAAATGTTTCAAAAGTNTCTACACTATTACATAGCGCCTCAGAATATATCTTTATTTTTTTATGATTTTGCTTCATCTGTTTTCATTGCATCCAGTGAAGACTTAATAAATTTATCATTATCATCATCTTTCACATTTCTTTGTAATATCTTTGAAGCTAAATCAATACTAAGATCAACAACTTCTTCTTTGATCTCTTTAATTGCTCTCTGCTTCTCGATCTCAATTTTAGATTTTGCATCGACAATAAACTCGTCTGACTTTGCCTTAGCACTTTCTAAAATTTTATTTGCTGANTCTTCAGCTTTCTGCTTGCTATCAGTTACGATAACTTTGCCTTCTTTTTTGGCTTGATCTAATATTTTTTGTGACTCATCCTTTATTTGCTCTAAATCAGACTTTGCACTTTCTGCCATTTTCAGAGAATCTGCAATATCCTGCTCTCTCTCTTCAAGAAAATCCAAGAGAGGATTCCATGCAAATCTCTTTANTACAAAAAGAACAGTCATAAAAATAAATAATGACCAAATATACGTACCAAGATCTGGTGTTAATAAATCCATACTTCTTCCTTACGTTTATCGTTTACTATTAACCAAGAACCAATGATAGTAATCCAAGNAAAATTGCTGCTCCTTCAACCAAAATTGCTAAAAGAAATGTTTGAGATCTAATTTCTCCAGCTGCTTCAGGTTGTCTTGCAATAGCTTGAGCTACTCCATAACCAATTAAACCAATACCAATTCCTGCGCCTATTACTGCTAATCCTGCTCCCATAGTGAGACTCCTTTTTTTGTGTTAATGATCTACGTGAATTGCCATTCCTATAAAAACGGCTGTTAATAAAGCAAATACATAAGCTTGAATTACTGCAACAAGCAGTTCAAGCATAGTTAAGCCTAGTGCAAGCGCAACAGAAAAAGGAGCCATAGCAAATCCAGCAAATGGTCCAAGTTCGGCGTTAGCACTAAAAATAAATGTTATAAAAATAACTAGGGCTATATGCCCTCCCATCATATTTCCAGCTAGCCTTAANGTTAAAGCTAGAGGTCGTATAAACAGTCCCATAAATTCTATAGGCACTACAATAAAATATAGTGGCCACGGCAATCCAGAAGGAGCTAAGTTTTTCCAGTGTTGCATGAAACCATATTTCTTAATTCCAGCACCAATAAAAGCAAAGAAAGAAATAGTTGCAAGTGCAAATGTAACGTTGATATTTGCAGTAACAGTATTACCTCCTTTAGAAAGTACATAAAGAATATTATATTTTTCTTTAAAAATTTCAAATTTGTATCCAAGAGAGCCAATCAGTCCAGAAAGATCAAAAATAGGAATCAGTCCTAAAATATTTGAAAATAGAACAAAAAAGAAAATTGTATATATAAGAGGAGCCCAGTCTCTATGCTCTTTATCGCCGATCGTTGCCTTGAGAACATCCTCTCTCAAATAAACAACCATCATTTCAATCATACTCATAAATTTATTGGGAATATTTTTTTTGTGAGAAATATAGCTCTGCACTAAAGTCACAATTGTACCTACTGTTATTAATGATACAAAAAATAAAAGGAATACATGTTTGGAAATTGCAAAATCAATAGGTAATCCAGCTGCAGATGCTTTTTCTGTTAGAGTAGCTAGAAAATCAAAATCAAAAATATTTTTTTCAGCTAATTTATCGCTATCGATGACATGATCTTTAGCATATTGTGCTGCTTTGTCCATTGACCATTTTTCTGCAATTTTTTCACCGACCATCATTGCCGAAATATTAATGAAAACATGTAAGGAAAAACAGGAAAAAAATTAGAATTTTTAATTATTTTTTTAGAACGTGCTTGTAAGCTGTAACAGATCCATGTATTACTCCACAAATGACAGCAATATAAGAGATATTTTTTGTAATGAGGTATCCACAAAATATCCATGCAAGAATAATTCCAAAAAATTCAAAATAAATAGAATAGCTCTCTGACATGATTGAGCTTAATGTTCTTTTAGGACGATTCATTTACAAATCAAAATCATCTTCAATGATTTCACAGCGTCCAGAAAATTGAGCGCCATCCTGTATCGTTAGCACTTTGTATTTTAAATCTCCAACCAATTCACATTTTCCTAATAACTCTGCTGAGCCATTAATAAAGACATCTCCTTGAATATATCCATTGATTTGAATCGTTGAAGCTTTCACATCTCCAAAAATTTTACCCTTCCTTGCTAACTGAATAGCTCCATCGGTAGATACTGAGCCTCTGACTTCTCCGTAAATAGTAATATTACCACTCAAGGTCATATCACCGTCAATTTGTACATCTTCAGCTATAATTGTTTGACTATTACTTGATTTATTATTCATTAGCTTGCTCCTCAAATTTATCAGATTTTTTTGAGAAATCGGGGAAAAAAGTTAGTGGATCAATAGGCACTCCATCTTTCCATATTTCAAAGTGAAGATGAGGGCCGGTAGAAACTCCAGTGTTTCCAAGTTTGGCAATCAACATTCCTTTATCAATTTTTTCATTTTTTTTCACAAAATTTTCTTGATTATGATAGTAGTGAGAGTAATACCCATTCTGATGATCAATAACTACTCCATTTCCAAGCTCTCTAGAAAAATCACTATAAATTACTATACCATTAGCAATGGCGATAATGGGAGTTGATTCATCGCTTACGATATCAATGCCAAAGTGTAGAGAGCTTAAATCAAACTCTTTGCTTATAATGCCATTTGCAGGCTTAGTAGTTGGGATATTATCTGTTACCATAAATCTAATGTTATTATCTGGCAAAACATTTTGATTGTCAGAAGTAATAATATTTTCAATATAAGACTTCATTAAACCTATGTCTTCTAATGTCTCATCTATATTGTCTATAATCTCTTTTTGCTGTTTAATCTCTTTGTTAATTGCCGTGATCTGAAAATACTCTTTTACGATAGGTACAGAAAGAAGGATTAACGATAAAGATGCAATAAATGAAAAAAAAATTAGTGATAATCCAGCTAATAGAGTGGGTCTATTAAATTCAGATTGCCATGTCTTATCATTAAAAGGTGAAATGAATAATATTTTATATTTTTTAAATTTCATTAATAAATTTATATGTTAAGCAACACACTATTCAAAATCTGACTTTACACTTTTCAGCTTACCAATCACTCGATCCCAAGTTTTTGAATCAAAATGAATTTTTACAAACCCTTTCTTTGTTTTCTTATTATTGCTAATAGTCACTTTAGTTCCAATAATTCTTGATATTTTACTCTCAATTTNTTTTATCTGCTGATCCCATTTTNTATTGTTGGAAGCTGCCGCTTCTACTTTTCTTACAGACATTTTTTCTTTTAGTAAGCGTCTCCAAAGCAGGATCATACCCTGAGAAGTCTTTTTTTGTAAGATTGCTCTAGCCTGACCTGCATTAATTTGATTCTTAAGAATACTTTCTTGAATTTCTGTAGGCAAATTTAACAATCTCAATGAATTAGAAACTGCTGGACGTGACTTACCAACTGTTTTTGCAATTTCAGTAATAGAGCTACCTAAATTATCTTTCAAGTATTGATATGCTTTTGCTTGCTCTATAGCATTTAGATCTTCTCTTTGTATATTTTCAATTAGTGCCATATACATGATATCTTTACTAGAATCTGCATCTATTATATATGCTAAAATCTTTTTTCTTTTTAGTAATTGATGAGCCCTAAATCTTCTCTCACCTGCTACAATAATGTATTTATTATTTGATGCTTTGACTGTTATAGGGCTTATTAAACCTTTTTCATCAATCGATTGTGCTAACTGTTTTAATGCTTTTTCATCGAAAACTTTTCTAGGCTGATTTGGGTTAGGTGAAATTTTACTAATAAGGATATTATTTTGCTCTACATTATCAGATGANTTATTTGGTGTGAGCAATGCACCAATACCTTGCCCTATTTGATTATTTTTTTTCATTTATAATTTCCAATGCTAATTCCATATAGTTTTTTGCTCCAGCACAATCAACATCATACATAATAGCTGGCTTTCCATCGTCTGGAGCCTCGGCTAATCTAATATTTCTGCTAATTTTTGTCTTAAGCAACTTATTTTTAAAATTTGCTTTTAATAAAGCTTCTACTTTTTTTGCTAATCGCAATCTTTTTGTATGCATGGTAATGAGAATACCAAGTATCTTTAAATCTTTATTAATATTTTCTTGAACCAATTTAATAGTTTCTTGAAGACTTTTTAAGCCTTCTAGCGCAAAAAATTCACTTTGTATAGGTATCAGAATATTATTTGATGCCACTAGAACATTCAATGTCAACAATCCTAATGATGGAGGACAATCTATTAAAATAAAATCATAATCTTTTTTTACTTTATTAATTAATCGTAGTAATTGCTTTTCTCTATTTTGAACTCCAACCAATTCTACNTCACAACCNACTAAGTTATTATCTGACCTAATAAAATCTAGATAATCTAGATTTGTGGATGAGATAACGTTCCTCATCGTTTGATTTGCACTTAAAGCGTCATAAATAGAATGACTGCTGTCAATCCCAAAATCTGATAATCCAGTTGTGGCGTTTGCNTGAGGATCAAAATCAATTAGCAAGGTTTTCTTTTCTAAGATAGCTAANCTTGCAGCTAGATTNATAGCTGTTGTNGTTTTACCAACACCACCTTTTTGATTAATAATTGCTATAGTTTTTTTCATATGAGCGAAAAAATTTAATTGGTATTCACTCTTAATACAAAGTTTTTAAAAAATCATCACAATTGAGTTAATTTACAATATGAATGATGCAATTTTAATTACGGGATATAATGGAGAAATTGGCACACAAACTCTCCTATCTTTATCTGAAAGACAAATCCCTATTATTGCATTAGATATTAATAAGTCTNATATAAAATATGATAATGTTGTATACATCNAAGACAGTATTCTTAATGAAAATATCATAAAATCTATTTTTAATGATTACAACNTTATTGAAGTATATCATTTTGCTGCTCTTTTAAGTCAATCTGCTAATAATAATCCTGAATTAGCTAATCAAGTAAATGAAAAAGGATCAAAATTAATAATCAATACCGCTATGAATCATGGCAAGGAAAATGAAGCGTTTATAAAGATTTTTTTTCCTAGCTCAATCGCAGTGTATGGNCCAAGAAAATTAAAAAATGCTCAGGAATTTGATATTATGAAACCTCAAACTATATATGGACGTAATAAATTAGCNATAGAACAATTTGGAACTCAAAAGCATGAAGAGAGTCTAGGCCTAGGCTTTGGTATTGATTTTAGATGCTTAAGGTTCCCTGGAATCATAAGTCCATTCACTGTACCATCTGGAGGTACAACTGATTTTGCTCCTCAAATGCTGCACGCAGCTTTTAAGAATGAAAACTATACTTGTAAAGTAGATTCATTAACAAGGCTGCCATTCTTAGGGATGAAAAATACAATTAAGGTTATTTTAGATATTATGTCTTTTAAGACTATTAACTCAAAACTGAGAGCATTTAATGTGCAAGAAATGAGTTTAAATCCAATAGAAATTATTGAACAACTGCAAAAGGAATTTCCAAAATTTATTGTGGACTTCAATATAGACTCCAAATTTCAATCTATTGCAGATACATGGCCTGAAAGTTTAAATTGTGATGAAGCTTCAGAAAAATGGAATTTTATAAATAAACATAATAATGATGTAACTTTTAAAGAATATTTAATACCAGAAATCAAAAAGCATTATGGCAAACATTAAAAATATTTTAGGAAATCAACTTGAGCAGATCAAGCAAGATGGTACTTATAAACATGAGCGTATCATTCAAACTCCACAAGAAACTGAAATTGATGTACTTGGGAAAACAGTTATTAATTTTTGCGCTAATAATTATTTAGGATTATCGAATGATATTGCTATAAAAAAAGCTGCTATTGAGGCTATCGATGAATGGGGATTCGGTCTAAGTTCTGTTAGGTTTATCTGTGGTACTCAAACTATTCACAAAGATTTAGAAAATAAAGTAAGTGAATTTCATGGTAAAGAAGATACCATTCTTTATTCTTCATGCTTCGATGCTAATGGCGGTTTATTTGAAACCATTCTATCTAAAGAAGATGCTGTATTTTCTGATGAACTAAATCATGCATCCATTATTGATGGTATCAGACTCAGCAAGGCTGAAAAAAATCGCTATAAACATGCAGATATGGAGCATTTAGAAGAATTACTAAAAAACTCTAATGCCAGACTAAAATTAATTGCAACAGACGGTGTATTTAGTATGGATGGGGTTGTGGCTCCATTAAAAAATATTGTTATGCTAGCAAAGAAATATGATGCAATGGTAATGGTTGATGATTGTCATGCAACAGGATTTCTTGGAAATGAAGGCAAAGGTAGTGGAGATTATCATGACGTATTAAGTGATATTGATATTATTACATCAACATTTGGAAAAGCCTTAGGTGGAGCTTCTGGAGGATTTGTATCTGCTTCAAAAGAAATAGTTGAGACTCTAAGACAAAAATCGAGGCCATACTTATTTTCAAACAGCTTGGCTCCTGCCCTAGTTGCCGCATGCATTAAAGTATTTGATATTATTGAAAACGATCAGAGTCACAAAGAAAGATTAGACAAAAATACTATGTATTTTAGAGAAAAAATTAAACAGCTTGGTTTTGATATAAAAGGAGTTGACCATCCTATTGTTCCTATTATGATTTATGATGAAAAGAAAGCAGTAAAAATGTCTGAAGAATTATTGAAAAAAAATATATATGTCATCGCATTTTCATATCCAGTGGTAGCTACAGGTCAAGCAAGAATTAGAGTGCAAATTTCTTCATCTCATACTTCAGAACAATTAGATTACGCACTGCAGGCTTTTCATAATGTTGGAACAGAGTTAAATATAATTTAAAAAAATAGTGAAAAAGTATTTGAAAGTATTAAATTCTTNTCACTTTAAAGTAAATAAGATATGAACAATACATTAAGAACACGATTACTATCAATTCTATTTATTTTTGGATTAGGGATTTATGCTCTTTTTCCATCAATTAGATATTTATTGTTAAGTGATGAAGCAAAAANTGACTTATCAAAAGATGAGATTGCATACTTTGAATCAAAAACTATTAAACAAGGACTTGACTTAAAAGGTGGCATATATATTGTACTCGAGGTAGATCTTCCTCAGCTCGTTAGCAGNCTTGCAAAGAATAAAGATAAAAATTTTGATAGATTCCTTGACGAACTAAGTAAGGAATATAGAAATAATAGTACTGATTTTTTTACTGTCTTTGAAGAAAAAGCAGAACAGCAAAATTTAAAATTACCTAGATATTTTATTAGCTATGGTAAAACAAAAGAACAAATTATTGAGCAGTTAAGTCTCCAATCAACAGATTCAATTAATCGTATTATTGAAATTATCCAAAATCGTGTAGATCAATTTGGAGTATCTGAACCTACAATTCAAAAACAAGGCAACAATAGAGTTGTTGTTGAGTTAGCTGGTATTCAAGATTCTGAACGTGCAAGAGAGTTATTACAAAGTACAGCTTTATTAGAGTTAATGATTGTAAAAGACGTAGAAAGTACTAATACGATTGTAAGACAAATTGATAATCTTACATCTACTAACATTGAATCAGATAGTGATAATGTTGATCAATTATTTAATAGTGATGGCTCTGGAAATAATGATTTAGGATTTTCTTCTTTATTGATAGCAGTTGGTGGTAATGACTTAGCTATTTCTTCAGAAAACTTGCCTGNACTCAAAAACATATTAAATAAAGACAGTGTTAAACAAGTATTAGATGCTACTGGTAGTTTATTTCTTACCGGAAATTCCCCTGAAACTTTAATCAACGATTTTGGTGAAGAAGAAGANGTCTATCTACTATATCACTTAGTTGATAATGCAGAATTGACAGGTGGTGTAATAGAAGATGCTCAAATGAGATTAAGTCAATCTGGAGTGAGCGCTGGACAAGCTACAGTACAAGTTGAAATGAATAACGAAGGCTCAAGAGAGTGGTCAAGAATCACCGGAGTGAATATCAATAAAAGAATTGCTATTGTATTAGATAGAAAAGTACACATGGCTCCAGTAATCAGAAGTCAAATTTTTGGTGGAGGAACCGTTATTGAAGGAATGGACTCAATTCAAGAAGCAGAAGATATTGCTATTGTATTACGTGCAGGTGCATTACCAGTTCCTGTAACAATCGTAGACCAAAGAGTAGTAGGTCCTTCACTTGGCGCTGACTCTGTTAGCGCAGGTACGTCATCTATAATGATAGGTCTATTATTAATCGTGCTATTTATTGTATTTTATTATCGAGCATCTGGACTAATTGCAAGTTTTTCTCTTTTATGGACATTAATATTATTATTGGGAGTTCTAGCATTACTAGAAGCGACTTTAACTTTACCTGGTATAGCAGCACTTATCTTAACCGTAGGAATGTCTGTTGATGCTAATGTAATTATCTTTGAAAGAATTAAAGAAGAGTTAAGAAATGGTAAGTCTGTAAGATCTGCAATAGACTCAGGTTATGAAAGAGCTATTACTACGATTGTTGATGCGAATTTAACAACAGGAATTGCAGCAGCTGTATTATATCAATATGGCAGTGGTCCAATTAAAGGATTTGCTACAGTATTATTCTGGGGTATCATTGTAAGTATGTTTACTGCAATTATAGTAACAAGGTTTGTTTTTGACTTTATAACATCTAGAAAAAATATAGAGAAGCTGAGTATCTAAAATGAAATTTATGGAAAATACAAAAATAAACTTTATGGCATTTAAGAATGCTGGATTTACTATTTCTGGTATTATGGGAATAGGATCTATTGTACTACTCTTACTAGGAATTAACCTTGGTATTGATTTTAAGGGCGGTACTATGATTGGGTTAAATTTTTCTAAGAACGTAGATATTGAAGAAGTCCGAACAGCTATGAGCGCTGTCGAATCAGATGGACAAATCATTGATTTGAGTGGGGAAGAAATTAAACATTTTGGAAGTACCGATGATGTAATGATTAAAGTAAAAATCAGAGANAATGAATCACCTGACTTTGCTCAACATATAGTTAACCATGTTTATAAAACTATGGGTGATAAAGTTCCAGAAGATAAAAATGATTTTATTCTTTCATTAGATTCTGTTAGTCCTAAAGTAGGNACTGAGCTAAGCGGAAAAGCGCTTTGGTCTATCCTATCTTCACTTGCATTAATTTTATTATATATTTCTATTAGATTTGAATTCAAATTTGCTCTTGGTGCAATTTTAGCACTTGTGCATGATATTACAATCACGCTAGGAATTTTCTCACTAACTGGCTATGAAGTTACATTGAGCACTGTAGCTGCATTCTTAACTATTGTTGGATATTCTTTAAATGATACCATTGTTATTCTTGATCGAATTAGAGAAAATATGAAATCTTCTGGTACTGTATTACTAGAATCAACTATCAATAAAAGTATTAATCAATCACTGAGTAGAACTCTTATTACATCAATGACTACATTACTAGTGATTACTGTTTTACTAATGTATGGTGGAGCAACTATACGTCCCTTTGCATTTACTTTGCTTGTAGGAGTAATCATAGGAACATATTCAAGTATTTATGTTGCTAGTACGTTCTTAACCACTCTGTATAAATCTAATTAATGAATAATAAAATTCTTTTCCCTTTTATAGCATTATGCTTGATTTGGGGATCTACATGGTATTTTATTAAAATCTCTTTAAATGCAGGAGTCCCTCCTTTTTTTGGAGTAGGATTTAGATTTTTTCTATCAGGACTCTTATTCTTTTTAATTATTTTTTTCAGGAAAGAATCAATCCCCTTTAATAAACAAGCTATCAAATTATACTTATCGTTTGGGTTATTAAATTTTGCTCTTTCATATGGTATTACTTATTGGGCTACACAATATGTCTATTCAAGCATATCATCTATCTTGTGGGGATTATTTCCCTTATTTACTAGTGTAATGGCTCATTTCATGCTTTCAGGAGATGATAATGAAAAGCTAACTTCCAATAAGCTAAAGGCGTTATTTCTAGGATTTATAGGTATGGTATTTATTGGATCTAATCAGTCTATTGATTTACAATCACAATCATTTCTTGCAATTATGGTGCTTGTAGGAGCTATTATTATTGCAGCATGGCCAAGTGTCCTATATAAGAAATATAATGACGTTGTGGGGCCATATCAGATGAATGCAGTGTGCCAAGTATTAACAGGTGTTATCATGCTTTCATTATCGTCTTTACTGAAAGAAGATCTTGCTCAAATAGTTTGGACAGATCAATTATTATTTGCTAGTGCATATCTTGTCTTGTTTGGTGGAGTTATATCTTGGGGTATTTATTTTTGGCTTTATAAATATTTAAGTGTGACTCAGGTCACTTATGTTGCTATTTTTCCTCCAATTGTTGCTATTATTTTAGGTTGGATCTTTTTAAATGAAGTACTAAGCGCAAAAGAAATTATAGGTACAATTTTTATTTTAGGGAGCTCTGTACTTATATATAGGAAATAGATTAGAATTTTATATAAATTGATATCGATATGGGAAATAAAATAAAGAACTCATTTTTAGCTGGTTTAGCGATTACTATACCTATAGCACTGACAGTATATGTTCTTCAGGCTATTATTGCAATTACAATTGCATTAGGAGGGAAAGTATCAGAGCCTCTCAAGCAATTTGTAGATGTCGCATTCCCTGGCTTTAATTTATTGAGCTCTATTATTGGATTAATTATTGTAATAATCTATTTAATTCTCATAGGTGCATTAGCTAGAAATGTAATCGGTAAAAGAATCGTTACATGGATTGAAGGAATTTTCAAGAATATTCCACTGGTTGGGATGATATATACCACAACAAAACAAATTATAGAATCTATTTCTGGTGGTGGAGCTCATTCTTTTGAAAAAGTGGTTTATATTGAATACCCAAGAAAAAATATATGGACTTTAGGATTTGTAACAAGTGAATCTACTAACAAAGCAAATGAAGAATTCTACCATCTATTTGT
The DNA here is from genome assembly GCA_000402815.1 of Candidatus Neomarinimicrobium atlanticum. Lineage (GTDB taxonomy): Bacteria > Fidelibacterota > Marinisomatia > Marinisomatales > Marinisomataceae > Marinisoma > Marinisoma atlantica. Next base: position 25,694 of record AQSA01000003.1, read on the forward strand.
TCCTACAACCCCCAACCCNACTTCTGGGTTCTTCTTGATTGTTCCTAAAGAAGAAACATCGGATGCTGGAGTAGATGTAGAAGAAGGATTTAGAATGATTGTATCGAGTGGGATTGTTTCAAGTAAGAAAAATTCAATTATTAAATAAAAAAGGAGCAATTAATGCTCCTTCTTTATTTAAATATCTAAAAAATAAAAGTTAAAATTTAACCTCTACCTCTAGCCATAGGTGCGCGTGATACATCTCCGTCTTTATCGATGAAGTATAAGAATCCNCTTTCACGTGTAACGCCTGCATCAGCAACTTTTTCTGCATTTCCGCCGCCAGATCCNCCTCGTGACATACCTGAACGCCATACATTACCATCTTTACCTAAGTAATATAAAAATCCTTTTTCTTTACTAACGCCTGTTGTTTTTACTTTTTCAGCCATGATTTTCTCCTTGAAAATTTAATTGAAAATATTTTTTTTATTGTAATCTCCTCAATACTACAGCTAAACTTGAATTATTGCAAGAAATTTCTCCGACGAGACCTCCTCTATAAATAAATACAAAAAAGGTCTTTAAATATTTTTTTAATTAACTAAATTCTCTGCATGCCCCGGTAGCTCAGCTGGATAGAGCAACGGATTTCTAATCCGTAGGTCACAGGTTCAAATCCTGTCCGGGGTACGACGACAAACTCCCCTTTTTTCACTTTTTAAAAACCTCGATTTTACCATATACAAAACCATATACAAAAAATCACTGATCTTCGGTCAACAGTTAGGAAATCCGTTGTGGTTATTTAATGTTTATTTTAGAAAAGAAATCATCTAAATTATTTTCAATATGTACTTATCAACAAAATATCAATGATAAATCTTTCAAAATCTTATACAAATAAACTATCAAATTATAGTTATATCGATTTATTCGCTGGAATAGGGGGATTTAGATTAGCTTTTGATTCATTTGGTGCAAAATGTGTATTCACTTCAGAATGGGATAAATATGCTAAGGAGGTTTATTTTGATAATTTTAATGATCAACCGAACGGAGATATAACAAAAATAAAAGCTAATGAAATTCCAAGACATGATATAATATGTGGAGGATTTCCTTGTCAAGCATTTAGCATTTCAGGAAAAAGGAAAGGATTTGACGATACACGAGGGACATTATTCTTTGATATTGCAAGAATTGCTGATTTTCATAAACCAAAGCTGATGATTTTAGAAAATGTAAAAAATATTCGAAAAGTAGACAATGGAATGACCTTTCAAAAAATACTAGATGTTCTAGAGAAAGATTTAAATTATTCAGTTTATCATCAAATTTTAGTTGGTAATGATTTTGGTGTTCCTCAAAAAAGAGAGAGGGTTTTTATACTATGTTTCAGCAAAGAGCTTTCTGTTAATAAATATGAATTTGTAAAACCAAATTTTGAAAATTTAATGTTACAAGATATTCTTGAAAAGAATGTAAAAGAAAAACACGTTTTTATAGAACGTGATGACATTTCTTTAAGAAATATAAAACCGGAAAAAGACTTATTTGGAAATTATCCTAATAAACCTATAAGAATTGGTTCAATGAATAAAGGTGGTCAAGGTGAGAGAATATACCATCCATACGGAAGTGCAATTACTTTATCAGCTTATGGAGGAGGTCCTGGTAAAAAAACAGGGGCTTATTTAATAAATGATAAAGTAAGAAAACTTACCACAAGAGAGTGTGCAAGATTAATGGGTTTTCCTGAAAGTTTTAAAATAGGAAAAAATATAAATCAGAGCTATACACAATTTGGTAACGCTGTTATTGTTAATATTGTTCAATCTATCCTTAAAGATTTAATAGACAAAAAAATATTATGACTGATTTAGTAAAAAGAGGATCTGAAACAGCAAAGAATGGTTTTAAGAATGAAAAAGATATATCAAATAAGTTCAATTTGTGGAAACAGGATAAAGATGCTCAAAAATGGTTAAATGTTATGGGTTATACCTTAAAAAATATAGATAAAGTTAAGGCCATAACTATTGGAACTGGACATAAAACTGATGTGCAAGTTTTAGTTTATATTGAAACAAAAGATAAAGTAGATGTGCAAAACATATCAATTAAGTTGGTTTCTAATTTAAAGGGATTCAATCAAATCGATAAAAGATGGATAAAAAAGTATAAAGAATTATGGAATTTCAATTCAAAAATTGAACAGTTATTAAAACATTTTACAGGTGAAATAAAACCAAAAATAATAACTAGGGATAAAAGGAGAATGTTTTTGGATGAATTCACTTCAAATGATCAAAATAGTTTAATTGAATGGATTGAAAAAAATAGATTATTGATTGTTTCAGATACTTTAAAAGGAAGAGAGCCATATTCAGCGTCTTGGATGTTGGTAGCTCAAAAAATTCAGGATAATCAAAAATGGGTTTTAAAACCAATAAATGTGGTTATGAATCATTTCAATGATGGTTGTATAGAAATTACACCTAGAGGTAGCTTAAAAATTGGAAGGATCACAATGCAAAGAAAAGGTGGTGATGGAGGAAGACCATCAGCTAATATGTTGCAATTTAAAATAAATCCTGCAGAATTATTTGAACTATAAAGCTACAACATTCATTTAATTTTCTCGTCGAGAAGTCAACGATTTTCTAATCCGTAGGTCACAGGTTCAAATCCTGTCCGGGGTACGACGACAAACTCCCCTTTTCAATCTTTTTAAAAACCTCAAAAAAACAACAATAGTGACAACAATAGTGAATTGGTGTTTTTCTCTAATTTTTAGTACTACGGAGCTGAATCCGTTGCTTTAATTGATATTTATTTTGTGAGGTGAATCAATTAGATTTGTTTAATTAAATCATTTAGGAGGTAAAAATGAAACTAGACATTAAGAGTTTTTTAATTGGAATATTAACAACAGTAAATTTGTTTTTGTTAATGGGATTCGATGATCATGAACAAGACAATCAAAATGGTAGATATCAAGTAATCATTGACAGTAAAGGTGATCAATATTGGTACGATACTCGCTATGGAGATAAAATTGCAATTGGTTCAAAATCTTATGGATATATTTTGCTTAAAGAAGANGGTGGTATGGAAAAAATATTTGAAAAAGAATATCAACTGGTTGAGGCATTAAAAGAAATAGATTAAAATTTGATTTATTTCATGTCGGGGGTACTCACCTNGTTAATAAAGTCTTCCATCAGATTTTGGAATATTGCTCCCGACTTCTCATTAAGATGAATATGATCACACAACAACTTTAATCTATATTTCTCTCCAGTTCGGTTCCAACTCCATCCAAATANATAATGTAAAATAACNGCTCTTAACCCTCTNAGTCTTCTCCATTCTGTCGTTGTATATGGCACGCTATTATTGGAATCAATTGAGTCTTCAAAATGCTTAAATAAATCGATAAGAGTTAGGTTNTATTTTTTAGATAATGATCTAATAATATCATTATGATTCTTTACTACTGTTATGATTTCAGCATTAGATTGCTCTCCCAACCAAGGAAGTGTACTAATTGCAATCTTAGCNTCTGTTTGAACTGTAACTGTTTCAATAAATCTTTCTAGTTCTGAAGAATACCAATCAATATGAGGTAATCGNGGCAATCCTTTTGTGGATACGTAATAATCTTGGATGTGCTTAATATTTTGACTGCCTATTGCATCATTGGTTCCAATTAAAATAGTAATGTAGTCAGGATTATGCTTAATAATATTGTCTACCCTTTCATTTAAGTTCCATGTTAAGTCAGCATTAATTCCTGCATTAATATATATTTTTGAATCATCTTTCTTTCGTAATGCGCTTACCCAATCATATCCAATATGTCCGTGCGTAATACTATCACCACAACATACAACGACAGGTTTAGTATTATTTTGAGGAACTTCAAATGTTGATGCGGCCATATTTGGTAATTGCCAAGACTTTCTAATCAATGGGAGCTTATAGATATTCATTATAATATTATTTCTAAAAATATACACTGCCAAAATAATACAAAATATAGCTACAGATATATAAAGCATAGAATTAACGGTTTAGTGACTTAAGTGTTTCTTCGTGAGAAGCTCGAGTAATAGGAAATGTAAACTTTGTGAAATTTGTCATCAGATAATTCATGATGAAACAAATCTAGATGAAATTATAACGAAAAACTAGTTGATTTCTGGCAATTGGAATGCTACAACACGCCTGTCATTATCTACTGCATATAAATACCAATTTCCGTGCATATACGCTGTAGTAATTCCATCTGTATATGAAACATCTTCTAAATACATGGTTGAAATACGTTCTAAGGTTTGACGATCATACAAATGGAAACGATTATCAGTTTTACTTTGTTCAGTACAAATCCAATACCCTGTATTATCTTTATTTTTGACTAAAGCAATACCTTCAGGATCGTTACCTCTATTAAAATCTCCTAAATCTTCCACTTTTGTTTGACCTGTTTCTAGATCTAGTGCCATTATTTTATGATGCTCTTTCATTTCTTCAGCAACTAGCATTGTTTTAAAATGTTTATCTACATGAATACTCTCCACTTGATATAAAGTTGGACTTCCAAATATTGATGCAGAGCTAACAGCGAAGGTGTCGTCATTAATACTAAAATCCCATGATAGGATTCTATCTTGTTTTGGATTATTGTATTCGTAGCTATCTGTTACAAATACCTTGTACTTGCCATCATCAACCTTGTAGTAAGAAATACCATAAGGACTTCCTAATTCGTTTTCTCCAAAAGAACCTAGAAATTCCATTGAAGTGTTAAATACGGCAACATGCTTATTATCTCTTTCGGTTACTAGGACAAATTGATCATTTATTACTGTGACACCATTTGGAAAAGCACCTTCACGCGAGATAGATTTTTTAAATTTTCCATCCATTGCACCATATAAATGAATCTCATTTTTATCTTTCACGGTAACAACAATGACATGTTTTCTCATTAGAAATCCTATGCTGTCAATACCAGCATCTGGTATTGAGTCAGTAAAGAATAGAGGGTCAGATAGTATAATTCTATCATTGTTCTGACAGCTACTTATAAATAGCAATGCTATTGATATGATAAATATATTGGTAAGTCTTTTAAAAGAAATCTTCATTTTAGAATTGGAATTGGAAATTTACTCCTAATGATGTAGTCCCATCATTAGAACGAACATTTGGTGCAACTACCAGCCCTTTAGTGGGTGCAAATTCCATTGCTACCAATCCATAATTGGCATCTTTATTTCCTGATACCATGTCATGCTTAACGACTAAAGTCTGTTTAGGATTAAGAAAATAAGTACAATAAACAGAAGTGAGATTATTATCATAATTTCCGTCTAATAGTCCAGAGTCGTCTAATTGATTCCATTCTAGTCCAACACGTAAATTATTTTTTGCATATCCACCAAATAGTCCAAATACTTTTTTGGTATGTTCTCCTATTGGCTCTTCTGGAATCCCTACTTCGCCATCTCTATTATAAGGTTCATGAGACAAAACTGCTCCTACATTAAATCCATCTGATTTGGATAAATTTGTATTTCCATAAATAAATTGTAGGGATAGTTTCTTATGAGAATCATTTTCTGATTTTTTATAACCTGCACCATTTGTTATTAATAAGCTACCATGAAATTTATCTTTTGAATGATAATATCCTATTCCCATATCAGCTGCACTAGAATATTTGAAACGATCCATAATAGTTTTATCAAGATATCGTTTTCCCCAATTTCTCTCTTGGATTTTGAACATATTCATGCCTTGTAACCCAATAACAATATTACCATCGAGTGTTTTCCAATCTACCTTTGCATTTTTAAGATAGATGTTTTTAGGCGAACTGTTAGTGTCTACATCTGTTTGTATCGTTACTGAAAGTTCATCAGAAATTGATTTTGAGAATGTAAGATAAACTCGCTTTAAAGCAAATTCGTCTACTTTACTACCATCGCCTGAATTATCAGTGTAATCAAAGAAAACTTTTCCATTGATATCTTGAGCAACTAACGATGAAAATGCAATCAACAGTATTATATTCCATTTTTTTAAAAACATTATATTAAACGTCTCCTATTTAAATTATTATCTGAAATTATTGATTCAATATTTGAAAAGCCTGAGGATTACTCAGCAATACCTAATAGCTCTATTTGAAAGATAAGTACTGAGGAAGGTGGAATAACATATTCTCCCATATTAGAGCCTGGAACACCTCTGTCTCCATAAGCTAAATTATGAGGTATGTAAACTTCCCATTTCGAACCAACAGGCATCATTTGTAATATTTCTGTCCATCCTGCTATCACACCACCAACTCCAAATTCAGCAGGATTACCACGATCATAACTACTATCAAATTTATATCCATCAATCAAAGATCCAGTATAATGAACAGTTACTGTATCATCATAGTCTGGAACTTGACCAGAGCCTTCTGTAAGTATTTTATACTGCAATCCACTACGTTGGCGCACACGTACGCCTTCTTTTACTTTATTTTCTTCTAAAAATTCTTGACCTACAATTTTATTCTTTCTAGATAATTCTCTAGCATCTTTTCCGGCTGCTTGCATTGCATCTCTTTCTATTTGTGAGTTAATTATATTGAATTCTCGTAATACTGTCTGTCTATCAGCATTATTTAATCGTGGTTGATTTTTTTGCCAAAAATCATCCATTCCTTCTTTTACAAGATCAGTGTTTAGTGGTGTATCTGGCAAATTTTGAGCAATATTAATCCCCATAGAATAGCTCAACGAATCTTCAAAAGTCACAATCAATGATTTTTCATCTTGTGGTGTACTAGTTTCACTCTCACAACTTGTGAAAAGTGAAAAACTACAAATAATTACTAATATCTTTATTGAGTTATTCATGAGCTTATTCTAATTATTATCGATACTCATAGTAAAGAAAAAAATTAACGACCGTCCTTATAACCAGTATGGTCATCCATCATACTATTCAATCCATAAAGACTGCCAAATTTTACCAGTAAGGAACTAGGGAGCAAAGCTCTTAATAAAACAGATTGATTCATAATCCATGGAATTTTAGGTGAATGAAATCCAAAACGAATTGCTCTATTTACAATAACTTTTGCAACAACATCATGAGATTTCACGCCTGGTGCAAAGATGGAGCCTAAAATATTAAGTTTTGTTCCTTCAAATAAGCCTTTTTTCAAAAAGTTGGGATGTATTGAAGAGAATCTTACGCCCTTCTTACCCATCTTAATTGCTTCAAGTCTTAAAGACTCTGTCAAGCCCATTACAGCCCATTTTGTTGCTGCATATATTGCTAATTTAGGAGCACCAATTAATGAAGATGCAGATGAGATATTAATAATATGACCTTTGTTCTTTTCAAGCATTGCTGGCATAAAAGCTCTAATAGTATAAACCATTGATGTAAAATTGACATTTATCATATTCTCTAGTTCTTCGTCAGTACGATCCAACATATATCCTGTATATACTGTTCCAGCATTGTTAATTAAAATATCAACATCGCCAATATCTTGTTTAATAGTCTCTGCGTTTCTATATACTTGTTCTTTATTGGTGACATCACAGACTTGTGAGAATACATCATGCCCTTCAGCTTTCAAAGATTTTACAGCATTCTCTAGATCTTCAGGTTGAAAATCCCATAAGATAACTTTAGCATTTTTTTTGAGTAGCCGTTTAACGGTGGCTAGACCAATGCCTTTAGCAGCACCCGTAACTAATACGA
>AQSA01000004.1:0-892 GCA_000402815.1 Candidatus Neomarinimicrobium atlanticum
ACATAAACTACTATAAAATTTTCTTCGTCTGCAATGCTATCAAACCCAGAATAATTTCTTATAGAAGGTGCTTGACCTGTATATCCATGTAGTACAAATAGCAATGGAATTGGGTCATTAGTTGGATCATAATTAGGNGGAGTATGCACAATAAAACTTCGAGTATAATTTCCAAAAACAGTAGAGAAGGATGCTGTATCATCATTATAGTTAGAAATTAATTCTACATTCAAATCTNTTGTAGAACCTCCATTGTTACCTCCATTATTACCACCAGNACCACCAGTNCCAGTATTAGGGTCTATNACTCCACTGGATGATATTATNTTGGAACCTGCATCCGATCCGCANCCGACAATTAATAATAAAAATAAAATTTTAGNTATGTTTTTCATTTTCTCTTATTTCTTTAAGTATAAATGTAATGGAAGATTTCAATTGATCTANTGTACCGCTATTTTCAATAATATAATCTGCATANTCTTTCTTTTGATCATCTTTCCACTGNAAGCTCATACGTTCTTTAATTGNTTCTTCTGATAAATTTCCTCTAGATAAAGCACGTTCAATNCGTGTCGATTCCGGACTAGTTAATAAAATAATNTAAGCACCAGACTCATGATAATACTTAAATGAACCTCCCTCAATAATTAGAGCAGCATCAACAATAAATAAACTATGTATATTTTCATTATCAATCTTTTTAACTCTATTTAAGAGCTCATTGTTTACGGCGGGGTGTAATATAGAATTTAATTTTTTTTGGTTATCTTTATTTTTAAACACAACCTTGCTCATAGATGAAGGTTCAGTACTATGTAATTCAGGAAAGGATTGAAGAATTTGATCTGATATTTCTTTTTTCAATAAAAGGAGTTTTGCCTCTTTNNNC
>AQSA01000004.1:898-2857 GCA_000402815.1 Candidatus Neomarinimicrobium atlanticum
AAAAACATATGCATTGTGATCCTGCTGGAATATATGAGACGCAGTGCTTTTACCAGAAGCTATACCTCCAGTTATGCCTATCACAATCATTATTGGATATATTCTAATATGCGCTGTGTGACTTGATCGATAGTTCCATCACCATCAATTTGGATAATTTCATTTTTATAATAATCGATTAATGGTGCTGTTAATTGTATATATACTTTTTGACGCTTAATAATTACTTCCTCGTTATCGTCTTTGCGACCAGAATTTTGAGCTCTTTCAATTAATCTTTTAATTAATTTTGACTCTTCAACATGAATATTAAGTACATGATTTATTTTTGAATTCAACTTTACAAAAATATCATTTAAGCCTTCTGCTTGCGGAATCGTCCTTGGAAAGCCGTCTAAAATAATACCTGAACTTTGAAGCTCTGTTAATGTGCTTTCCATCATAGATAAAAGGACTTTATCTGGCACTAAGTTACCAGCGTCCATATAAGATTGTGCTTCTAGCCCCGTATGAGTCTTCTTTCCTATTTCAGCTCTTAGAATATCTCCTGTGGATAGATGGATAAGATTATACTTTTCTGCAAGTATTTTGGCCTGAGTTCCTTTNCCTGCTCCCGGTGGACCCATTATTAAAAACTTCTTCATTTACTGCATTGCTTTTGGTGGTTCAAAAATTGCCTGCATAAGAATTCCTAGTTTGGTAGGATTATTNCCATATTTTTTTTGAACCTTTNCTAGTGTATTGTTATTTTGTTTATTATTTACTAATAAATGCTTANGAGTCAAACGCGATTTTATCATATNCAAGTGTTGATCTTTAATTTTATGATTTTCTNGACGGNGATCATCTATGACGCTTAGATCATGATTATTATCAAAATGTTTTGCAAAGGTATTTTTTGTACTNTGGTCCTCTTTTTTAGAAGCCATATCTATAGTATTGTTTACAGAAAGGGCATTAGACTGTTGTTCAAATGCTTCNTTTAAAAAGTCTAGGATATTTATTTTTGGATTGTTTGGTATTTGAGGGTTATCTAGCTCCTTTTTTAAAGGAACTTGTTGGGGCTTAATTTTCTGAGCCTTTTTTTGGTTGCTTCTATAGGCAGACCAAAGATAAAAAGCTAGTATAGCCCCCCAATACAGTAATTCTTCCAAACTTATTCCTCAGTATCGTCTTTTTTTTCNTCTCCTGTGCCAGCAATTGATTGTCTCATGCTAGTATCGGAAGCAATATTGTCAAGCTTGTAATAATCTAGAACACCTAAATTACCTTCTCTAAATGCATGAGCCATAGCTTTAGGCACTTCAGATTCTGCCTCTACTACTTTAGCCTTCATTTCTTGCTCAAGCGCTACTGCCATTGCTCTTCTAGTTTCTGCCTTAGCCTGCGCTACTCTTAAATCTGCTTCTGCTTGATCTGCTTGCAGCTGAGCNCCAATATTTTTACCTACATCAATATCAGCGATATCAATTGACAGTATTTCAAATGCTGTACCTTNATTTAAGCCTTTATCTAGCACATTTTTTGAAATTGAGTCTGGATTTTCTAATACTGCTTCATACGACTCCTTTGAACCAATCGCACTTACAATTCCTTCTCCAACTCTTGCGATAATAGTGTCTTCAGTTGCTCCTCCAACTAAATTTGGAATATCAGTTCTAACAGTCACTCTAGCTCTTGCTCTTACCTCAATACCATCTTTAGAGACAGCAGATAATTTTCCATCAACCGGGGCATCAATAACTTTTGGATATACACTTGTTTGTACAGCGGATAGTACATCACGTCCAGCTAGATCAATTGCAGTTGCTATCTCAAAAGTTAGTTCAATGCCAGCTTTTGATGCTGCAATCAATGCGTCAACAACTTTATCTACATCTCCACCGGCCATAAAGTGAACTTCCAAATCATCGCTTTTTAAATTAATTCCTGCTTTACGAGACGCAATTAATCCATTCA
>AQSA01000005.1 GCA_000402815.1 Candidatus Neomarinimicrobium atlanticum
ATTTCTTGCTCAAGCGCTACTGCCATTGCTCTTCTAGTTTCTGCCTTAGCCTGCGCTACTCTTAAATCTGCTTCTGCTTGATCTGCTTGCAGCTGAGCACCAATATTTTTACCTACATCAATATCAGCGATATCAATTGACAGTATTTCAAATGCTGTACCTTGATTTAAGCCTTTATCTAGCACATTTTTTGAAATTGAGTCTGGATTTTCTAATACTGCTTCATACGACTCCTTTGAACCAATCGCACTTACAATTCCTTCTCCAACTCTTGCGATAATAGTGTCTTCAGTTGCCCCTCCAACTAAATTTGGAATATCAGTTCTAACAGTCACCCTAGCTCTTGCTCTTACCTCAATACCATCTTTAGAGACAGCAGATAATTTTCCATCAACCGGGGCATCAATAACTTTTGGATATACACTTGTTTGTACAGCGGATAGTACATCACGTCCAGCTAGATCAATTGCAGTTGCTATCTCAAAAGTTAGTTCAATGCCAGCTTTTGATGCTGCAATCAATGCGTCAACAACTTTATCTACATCTCCACCGGCCATAAAGTGAACTTCCAAATCATCGCTTTTTAAATTAATTCCCGCTTTACGAGACGCAATTAATCCATTCACAATAATACCTGGAGGGACTCTTCTAAATCNCATTCCAATTAAATTGAATATAGTGACATGGCCACCTCCAATACTAAATATGGCTTGTAGCCATAGTCCTACTGGAACAACCCATAATAATAATAAAATAAATAATACTAACGGTAAGGCAACATAAAGTCCCATTACTCCTCCTTTTTGTTATAAAAACTTATATAATTTATTGATAAACACTCATATAATACTACATCTTCCCTCTTTTTTTATAATTATTTTTAAGGTTGGACGTATTAGANTCTGTAGTAATAAATCTTTCTAGAAATTTTGACTTTAATAATAAATTGATAACCATAATCAATGCGATAANACCTCCAACTATTCCCCAAGAAAAACCATCTAAAGCNTGTGAATAAATTTCNTCACTTACGGGAACATCGGGTATTAATAATAAGTATAGTCCATAAAATAATACACCAATACCAGCGATCCCAAAAAATCCGAATCCTGGAATTGCAATAAACTCCACAACTAGTAAAAGTAGNCCACTAAAAATAATTAGTANATCCATAGAAGATGCTAATTGCGTCAAGTAACTTGCTCCAAGTGCAAGAGTAAGACATACAATACCAATTGTTCCTCCGATTCCCCATCCTGCACTATATAATTCGGATATAATCCCTATAGTACCAAATGTTGTCAACAAGGAAGAAATAGTAGGGTCTGTTAAAAAACGTACTAAATCTTCAGACCAGTTTTCACTTAAGGTAATAATATTATAATTCTCTATNCCAANATNAGATANNANCTCTTCTACTGACTCNCTTTTACCGTCNGCAATATTNTATTTCAATGCCAGTTCTGTAGTTAAGGTAATAAGCTTCCCTTCTTTTCTTCCTTCTATATCATCAACTTTTAATGAGTCCCCATTAATTACCAAAAACTCAAAACTTANCTCTTCATCAACCATTCCTCTGGCAATNTCAGTATTTTTACCTGCTTTTTCTGCAGTCGCCGCCATTTCTTCTCTCATGTAGCTTTGAGACTTTTCTGATTGTTTTGATCCTGACATATCAACAACGCTTGTTGCGCCAATTGTTCCACCATCTGTCATATAAATTTGATCACAAGAGAGTGAGATTAAAGAACCCGCTGAAATAGCTCTACGATTAATGAAAGCTATCGTTGTAATATCTGTTGCTGAAATAGCATCCTTAATTTGTGTGGCAGCATCAACTCTTCCTCCAAATGTATCAATATCAAAAATAATAAGTTCTGCGCTATTTTTTTCAGCAGCACTGATAGCACGGTTAACAAAGGCAGGAATACCTAAATCAATTGTNTCCTGTATAGGGACTACATAAATATTCTTTTTGGATTCTTCCGCTATACTACTCCCCAANGTGAGGAATAAAATAAATAGCCATATGTGTTTAAATTTTGTTTTCATTGCTAATACAAAGATTTACATTTAGTGAATGTATATNTTTTTGAAAATGTTTTCATTCTCCCTAAGAACTGTTCCAACATTCTTAAATAAATTTACTTATAAATGTTTTTATAGTCTACTATTCCATTTACTAAAAATGAGACGGAAAGTTGTATTAGAGAACTTGAAGATAGCNTTNCCTCATAAAAATCAAGATTGGTACCATAACATTTCTTCAAAATGCTATAAATTTTATACCAAAGATTTCTTAGAATTTTTATCATTTCCAAGATATTTCAATCACGATGAAATAAAATTCAAGAATATTGAGATATTAGATGATGCGCTAGAACATAATAAGGGTGTTCTTTTTGTAGGTGGGCACTTTGGAGCTTTTGATAAACTATTTTATTCGCTGGCAAATAGAGGGTATTCATTATGTGGAGTAGCATANAAACAAAAAGATNGTGTTGCAGATATGTTTTTTAAAACTATCAGAGAACGATATATGAAAAAACAACTTTATAAAGGCGGATCAAGCAAAGAGTTGAAGGGAGCATTAAATAACAATGAAATACTTGTTTTATTAAGTGATCAAGATGCTAGAGATAAAGGTAAGAAAGTTAATTTCTTTGATNNNCCTTCATCNACTCCTTCTGGGGCAGCAATTCTACATAAACGAATGGGCTCACCTATTGTATTTTTTACTATTACAAAAATTAATAATGAGCATTTTGTAGAATTCAAAAAAATAAATGCTTCTAATGCATTGAGTGTTGATCAGATTGTCCAAGAATATACATCAGCTCTAGAAGCTGCAATTAGAAAAAGGCCAGAACAATATTTTTGGTTTCATAAAAGATGGAAAACGACCTTTCAATAACTATGAAAAGAATATCGATAGATCATCCTGGCGCTATAAGTGCAACGTTAATAGCACTGCGTGAAAATAAGATAATTGCATATCCAACAGATACAATTTATGGTATTGGCACAGACATAGATAATGATAAAGGTATAAACAAAATCAATACTCTAAAAGGCCGTAAAACTCCAATGAGCGTTTTGGTTCATAACTTTCATAGTATTTCCAGTAAATTAAATCTTTATCCTAAATTAGAAAGTCAAATGAATATGATAATTAACAATGGAGATACTTGTATAGTAGATTACAAGTCAAATGCCTTTAATTCGTTAATTACACAAAATAATAAAGTTGGATTNCGTGTACCAAATTATCCTTTCTTAATCAATTTGTTAGAGCAGTATACAAAACCTATTACTACTACTAGTATTAATGTTACTGGATCTAAACCTTTAAACGATCCAAATAAAATAGAAGAAATTTTTAGTGAGGATATTGATCTTTTATTAGATGCTGGAATGATCAGTAATCAATCTGCTTCTAAAATTTATATGTTTGAACAAAATAATATTACTCAAATTCGATAGCTATGTACAAAATTCTCTATATTCTTTTCATATCATTTTTACTTGGACAAAGCACGCCTTCAAGCGAGCCTTCATTCATTCCTGGAGAGCAATATAAGTATGATCTTTTTGTTGATCTAATCAAGGTTGGTCCAGACTTAGTAAAATTAGGATCAGCTACGCTGAGTACAAAAAAAATAGATACCATTAATGGACAACAAGCATATCATTTAAATTTTTCTGTTAAAACTTCAAAAATAGGTGATGTTCTATTTAAAATTAGAGATACAATAGATGTATGGGTAAATACTGAATCTCTTCAATTAATCCAACAAACTAAGAAATTGCGTGAAGGATCTAGAAAAAGTAAATCTTTTACTACAATCAAAGGCAATGTAGCCAGCACTAATGATAAGGAGTATAAAGTACCAGAAAAAATCTTTGATCCGTATGCATTGATTATGATTTTAAAAAATGAAAATATCCTAGAAAGCCAATCTAAAAAATTTACTATTCTTGATGGTGGAAAGGTTAGAGAAATTGAGATCCAAAATATTGGTATAAAGACAGTACGTACTCCTGCTGGTAAATTTGATGCCTACACCTACAAACCTCTTCACAATGGAAAATCTGCATTAAAAAATAAAGGTGATATGCANATATCATATGGTATTATTAATAATAGAACTGTGCCTGTTAAAATCTCATTAAAGCTCAGCAAGGGTGTAATTGTATTAAAATTAAAAAAGTCTAGCAATATCATTAATTAATAGAAATGCCATTAACGATAATAATATAAACATTCCTACTGACTGAATACGCATTCTTGCCTTAACTGATAATTTTCTTCCCATTAATACTTCAACTAAGATTACTGCAATGTGCCCTCCATCAAGACCTGGAATTGGCAACATATTAATAAATGCTAGATTTACACTTATTAAAGCCATCAGCAATAAGAATTGGCTTAATCCAGCTTGAGCTGCTTCTCCAGCCATTTGCCCAATCATAATAACACTACCTACTTCATCTTTAGATACATTGCCTTGAAAAATCATTTTTAGAGATGAGCTCATTAAGACCATGGACCATGCAGTNCGTCCATAACCGTATTGAAAAGATTCAATAAAATTAAGTTCTTTTGTACTCATATCTTTTGCAATACCAATTAAACCGATTGTTTGATCCACTCTTCCTTCTTTAAAGTTAGGACCNGATGACAATAAAATATTATTTTTATACAATTCATNACCTCTTAAAACGGTAATAGGGACTTCTTGGTTAGGATTTTTTTCTACTATACTAACTGCAGCTTCCCAAGTTGATACTTTAATACTATTTATTGAAACAATTTCATCCCCAATTAATAGATTAGCATTCTCAGCAGGACCACCTGGCGCAATAAAATCGATTACAGCATCTTGATCGATAGGTATTGCCTCACCTTCAATTGCACCAATTGCTGAAAAAACAAAAAAGGCTAAGATAATATTCATGATTACTCCAGCACTTAATACCCAAATCTTTTGCAGTGCACTCTTTGACTCTAGCTCGTCATCTGCACCTTTAATCTCAGTATCCATATTTTCATCAAGCATGCCTTTTATTTTTACATATCCACCTAGCGGAAGCGCTCCAATGACAAAAACAGTATTNATATTTTTTGGTTTATATTTATAGATGGTTGGGGGCATTCCAATTGAAAACTGCTCGACGGTTACGCCTATACTTCTGGCAGCTAAATAATGTCCAAGCTCATGTACAAAGACAATGACACTTATAAGGATAACGAATGCTATTATATATATCATAAAATTAGACTAAATATAGTTTTATTTGTTCATTTAATGTAAGTAAATCTTCTGCAGATGGGCTTGAATTATCTCCAAATTCATTTACCGTTTTTTCCAGCAAGCTTGGTATGTCTGTAAAAAGGATTTTTTCATTTAAAAATTGATCTACAATAAAGTCATTTGCCATGCTCATAATCGGAATTCTATTACCTCCGCTAGTGATCAATTCTATTAATAGCTCAAGCGCTGGATATCTTAAATAATCTGGTTGTAAAAATGTAAACGTACCAATCTCTGCAAAATTTAGACTACCATAATTACTCATAATTCTTTCAGGAAAAGATAGAGCATATTGTATAGGAATTTTCATATCCGGTGTACCTAGATGTGCTTTATAAGAGTCATCTATAAACTGTACCATTGAGTGAATTATAGATTCAGGATGAATCACAATTTCTATATCTTCTTTATTTTTATCAAATAACCACATGGCCTCTACAAGCTCCAGCCCTTTATTCATCATAGTAGACGAATCAATCGAAATCTTTCTTCCCATTTCCCAATTAGGGTGCTTTAATGCTTCTGATGGCTTAATAGTATGAAAGGTATTTATCTTTTTATTCAAGAATGGTCCTCCACTCCCAGTGAGGATAATTTTCTTAACAGAACTTTTTTGTTCTCCATGAAGGCATTGAAATATTGCTGAGTGCTCGCTGTCTACTGGAATCAAATTAGATGAATTTTTTTTCACTATTGGCATAATAAGATGTCCGCCCAACACTAAAGATTCTTTGTTACTAAGTGCTAAATCAATATTATTATTTACGGTATTTAATGTAGATAGCAACCCATCTGAGCCAACAATAGAATTAACCACTAAATCAATATCTTTGAATTGTGACAAGATAGCTGAAGAATTATTNCCGATAATTAATTCAATATTATTATTTTTACAAAAATTTTTTAAAGGGTGATCTGCTCTTATAGAATTGATAGCGATTTTTTGCGGCATAAATTTCTGTACTTGCTCAAATAGCATATCAGCACTTTGGTTACAAGAGAGGGATTCTACCTTAAACTGATCTTTATTCTGATTGATGACAGATAATGTTTGGGTACCAACAGACCCTGTTGAACCGAGTATAGAAATTCTTTTCATTGAATATTTATTAAATAATTCCTCTATCGCTCTTATCAATAAAATCAATTATCTCGCCAATATGACGATTCCCCTCAAATTCTTCTTTAATTTTTTTAAGTGAAATAGATGGATTTAATTCAGATCTAAAATAATAACGATACGCCTTCTTAATAGCAGTTCTTTCTTCTTTACTGAAACCTCTTCTAGATAAACCTAGAGTATTAATTCCTGAATATCGCAAAGGATGCTTACCTGCTAAAATATATGGTGGTACATCCTGGACAATTTTTGAGTTTGCAGCTAACATTACATGTTTTCCTACTTTACAAAATTGGTGTACAGTACTTGCGCCTCCTAAAATAGCCCAATCATCAATTTCGACATGTCCTCCTAGAGCCACTAAATTTACTAAAATTACATTATCTCCAATAATGCAATCATGTGCAACATGGACTCCTGTCATTATCAATACATCCTTACCAATAGAAGTCTCTCCTGTAGCATTTGTACCTCTATTCAATGTTACAAATTCTCTAATGATTGTACGCTTGCCAATAATCAACTTAGTTTTTTCGCCACCAAATTTTTTATCCTGCGGCACAACGCCGATACTGCTATTATGAAAAATCTGGCATCCATCAGCAATTTCTGTATATTGACCNATAGTATTAAAATTACCTATACTGACATTATCTGCAATAATAACATCATCTTCTATAACATTATATGCACCTATTGAGACATTCTTACCAATTTTGGCTGAATCTGATATGATATTTGTTGGGTGTATATTGCTCATTTCTTAATCTTTACCTATCCACCACTGTAGCAAAAAATTCTGCTGAAGCTACCTTTTTATCTCCCACAGAGCATTTAGCATCGAATTTGAAAGATCCTAACTTATGATGTAGTAATTTTGCATCGATATACAGTTGGTCTCCAGGAATAACATTATGAAACATTTTATAATTTACTACTTTTGACATAAATACTAATTTTTTGGATGGGTCCTCCATAAAATCTACCATTAATAAGCATGCTGACTGCGCAATGCATTCTAAAATTAATACACCTGGCATAATGGGTTTTGTGGGAAAGTGACCTTGAAAATACGGTTCATTTATAGATACATTTTTAAGAGTTTGAATATTTTCTTCTCTTTTATGTCCCACTATACGGTCTACCATTAAAAAGGGGTAGCGGTGTGGCATTACCTCTAATATGTAATTAATATCTTTCATTTAGAATTGATCTTTGAATTCTTCTCTTAATAATTTAGCGAATTCGACATTTCCCTTATGTCCNCTTTTAATTGCAGTAATATGTCCTAAAATTGGCTTACCTAATAATGCTAAGTCTCCTATTAAGTCTAATGTTTTATGTCTAACTGGCTCATTTTTAAATCGTAAAATTTGTGACTTATATAATCCTCTGGTTCCTTCATAAAATTTAATCCCAAATCTCTTCTTAAAGAATTGTACTTCTTGATTATCAATTGCTGTATCAACAATAATAACTGCATTCCCTAAATTACCCCCCTTAATCAATCCTTGTTTTTCTAGGCTTGCCACTTCACTTAATAAGCAAAATGTACGTGCTGGCGCTATCTGCTTTTCATAATTAGTATACATATTTTGTACCGAACTATATTGTACATCAAGTTCCTCTAAATCATAATGAATAGTAAATGTAGTTTTAAAGCCATCATAGGGTACTGCTACAACTTCTACATCTTTCTCTTCATCTGTATAAACTACAGGTTTAGTAATTTTAAGAAAGTCTACTTTTGCTTCTTGTTTAATAATCTCACCCTCTTTTAAGGCAGCAACAAAGTCCTTTGAACTCCCATCCATCACTGGCGGCTCTTTACTATTGAGTTCGATTAAAAGATTATTCACTCCCATTCCTGCACATGCAGACATAACATGTTCTGTGGTATGGACTCGTATGCCATTTTCTTCTATAGTTGTTCCACGTGTTAAGTCAACTACTCTATCTATATCTGGTGTAACAATCTGATCATTTTGATCGTTTCTCATGAATTTGATACCAAAATTTTCTTCAGCTGGATGGAAAGTAATCGTACTTTCTACTCCGGTATGCAAACCAACACCCGTACAAGATACAGGATACTTAATAGTTTTTTGATTTTTTNNCATTGTTTTTTTAATCTTTTCTCTAATAATTTTAACCTTGTAAATACCGCATCTCTTTCTTGTTTTTCTTTAATAGGTCGCGCAGGATTACCGGCATACATTTGTCCTCCCTTTAAAGATTTCAAAACACAAGAACGCGCTCCAAAAATAGATTCTTTACCAATTATAATGTGTGGTCCAATATCTGTTTTACCTGCTACCATAGAATAAGCGCCAATAGTGGTGCTTCCTCCTACAAAAACTCCTGCAGCCATTAAGCATCCTTCCTCGACTATAACATTATGTGCAATGTGTACTTGATTATCTAGCTTACAATAGTCTCCAATTTTAGTATTTTTTACTGATCCTCTATCGATAGTACAACTTGAACCTATTTCTACAAAATCGCCTATAATTACACTTTTGATATGAGGTATTTTATGATGAGTTTTTTCAATAGTAGTAAAACCAAAACCATCACTACCAANTACTGTTCCACTATGAATTAATGTATTCTTTCCCACTTCAACATCATCATAAATAACAACATTATCTTTGATTATAGAGTTGGACCCAATTATAGCTCCTTCATTTATTTTAACCCCTGAACCAATATTAACATTGTCACCAATCTTAGCATTATCACCTATTACAGAGAATGCAGAAATTCCTACATTTTCTCCCAAAGTAGCTGAAGTCGATATTGAGGCGTTAGTATCTAGCTTATTTTTGATTGGAATTTTTTTAGAAAATAATTCTAATATTTTAATCATAGCTAAATAGGGATTTTCTACTACAATACCTGAACAATCCTTTAGGTCTTCTTTATTTATGACAATAAAAGCAGACGCATTGGAAGATTTAACAATCTTTATATACTTAGGAAGGAAAGCAAAGGATATCGAGCCTTCATTGGCTTCCTCAATATCATCAACACTAGTAATAATAGTTGAGCTATCGCCGACTATCGCCCCTTGTACCTCCAAGGCAATTTGTTTAAGCGTAAACAAAAAAACCTCTATACTATTCTTTTGATTTTCTTAGTTCATAAAGAACATCATCAGTTAGATCGTGTGTTGGTTTTGTATATAAAGAGGCTTGTGAACCATCCATAATTATATCATAACCTTTTGATATTGCTACCGCATCTACTGCTGCTTTGAATTTTTGAACTAATTCATACTCTAGCTGCGCTTGCTTCTTTGTTAATTCGCCATTTGGGCCAACTTTTGCTTGCTGATAGCTTTGCATTGAATTATTCATATCTACAATATCTTGCTCTTTAGCTTTTTTCAGCTCTTCTGACATCATTAGACTTTGCTGTTCATATTCTTTAACCATACTATCTAATTCAACTGCCATCGTCTGATATTCTTTTTGAATCACCTGAAGGTCAAGCTGTAATTGCTGCTCAACTTCGTTGAACTCTTCAAAATCAAGTCTAATTTTTTCTGAAAAAACTACACCAATTTTTTCTTGAGCAAATGACACTCCAACCAATAATAATAAAATCACTATTTTCTTATACACTGTATTATCTCCTTTAGTACGTTTGTCCAAATGTAATAGTATACTCCCAACCTTGTGGATTACCATCACCATTAATATCGTCAAATCCATATCCCATATCAAAACCTAATTTACCAATACCTGGCATAAAAAACCTAACACCAACACCGGCGGACTTTTTCATAGAAAGAGGGCCATTTCTATCTATATAAAACGGCTCAGACATCTTTGAACTGTTCCATACATTACCCATTTCTCCGAAAGCCATTACATATATTACAGGATTTTCAGATAGCGGGAATCTTAACTCTGTAGTTACTTTACCCATTGAATTTCCTCCAACAGCTTGTCCAGATGCTGTTTGCGGCCCAATAGAATTGTCTGGATATCCTCTTAAAGCATTACCATAAGGAATTCCATTTCCTCCCATAATAAATCTTTCATCAAATGGTACAAAACTTTGTATATCATCATCTACATCTATTGTTTTTATAACGCCAAGCTTGAAAGAATTATATAATACAACCTTAGAGAAGGTGGGTGTAAACCAATTTAAATCTAAAATATGTTTTTGAAAGTTTTCATTTCCTCCTAAAAAACCACCAGAATATGTATTTTCAATTCTGAATTGAGAGCCAGAAGTAGGAAATTCTGCTCTATTTCTACTATCTCTAGAAAGCATTTGAGAAAAACTAATTCCTCTTGTTGTATCTAGCCCACCAATATATTCATCAATATCTGCTTGAGTACCTTGATATTGTTTCTCCATAAGCTTTGCAGACCACATTACTCTGAAAAAATCGTCTGGCCACTCTAATCTTCTTCCAAAACTNGCAACTGCTCCTGCAACCGTGAAGTCTAGGGGNAAATAATAATTTGTAGATGATCCCCTGTAAGAGTAAAAGATTGATGCTCCAACTAGGTATGGACTATCGTTGATCATAGGATCTTGAAAGCTAATATTCAAAGATCTGTATTTTGAAGGTTCTTGATTAGAGTATACAGAAAAATTTGTTCCAGTACTCAGACCAACATTAAATTTCTGTCCTCTACCCATAAAATTATCGAACTCAACTCCTGCTCCTCCTGTTATTCCATACTCGCCAGTAAAACCAAGATTTGCATTAATTCTTTGGGTTGATTTCTTTTCTTGAACTACAAAATCTAAATTTACTTTATCATCAGATATAGGATTGACATCGGGCACTACATTATCAAAATAATTTAAAATCCAGATATCACGTTGGCTACGCATTAATTTAGATTTATTGAATACGTCTCCAGGATATAATTTTAATTCACGCCTAATTACATTTTCTCTTGTTTTGTCATTACCAGAGACAAAAATGTTTTCAATATATACCTTACTACCTTCCGTAAATACAAAATTTATATCAAGTGAGTCAGGACCGGATGGGACAATTTCAGGATCAACATTACTAAATATGTATCCTTTATCTTGGTATATGCTCATCATATCTTCATAAACAGATTTGTTAAATTCTTCTTNTGAATAAACGTCGCCTTTTTCAATTTTTAATAATTGTTTTAATATAGATTCTTCGGCTATCTCATTTCCTTCAAAGGTNATGTTGCGATAATGATATTGCTCTCCTTCATCTAATGTGAGTACTAATGTCAACGCGAAATTTTTTCTATCAACCACAAGACTGTCTTTTACCACTTGGAAATCTCTATAGCCTTCATTTTGATAGAATAGTACTAATGCTTTTTTATCTTCATCAAATGTTTTTTCATCAAAGTTTTTTACCCAAAAAGACCACCACTTTTTTTCTTTAGTGTCTTTTAATTCTTTCTTTAGTTTACGCGCTGAAAAATTCTTGTTTCCTTCAAAGGTGATATCTTTTAATCTATATTTCTCATTTTCCTTGATATCAAAAATAACATCTCTAGCATAAGCTGTTCGCACCAGAGTATCTTGCGGTACCTCTATTCTAGAACTCACTTCTACATCAAAATATCCGTCTTCTTGATAAATTTCTGTAATCTTTTTAGCGGCTGCATCTAATGAATTAGGACGAATTCTTTGCCCAATTTTTAAATCAATTTTTTCTGTAAATCTAGATTCTCTAACGGAAATACCTTCAAATAAAATATTGTTCAAGGTGGGGCTCTCTTCTACTTGAATTGTAATTTCCACGCCATATTCGGAATCGTTGTTCAAAACAATGTTAACATCATCAAATAGGCCTAGGTCCCATAAGCGTGTTAAGGCTGTAGAAATATCAGATCTCTGAATTTGGGTTCCATCTCGAAGCCCTGCAGAATACTTGATCATTTTGTCTGATGTAGTAGCATTCCCTTCAACATTTACACGGTAAAGAGTTACCTCTTGTCCATATAGAATATTAACAAAGAATATTAGCATTAATGTTATATATATTTTTTTCATATTTTAATCAGTTAATTTACCAAAAGTTCTGTCTCTATTCTCAAAATCTTTTAAAGCTTCCATTAAATCTTTTTTCTTAAAATCTGGCCAATTTTTTTTACTTACAAAAAGCTCTGCATAAGCTGACTGCCATAATAAAAAATTGCTTAATCTGTGTTCTCCAGCAGTTCTAATAATTAGATCCGGATCAGGTATTTCAGGGCAATATAAGTTATTTTTTACAATCTCTTCATTTATTATTTCACTTTTTTTACTTACTATAATTTTATTGACTGCATCTATAATTTCTTGCCTGCCACCATAACTCAGCGCCAAAGAAAGGACTAATCCTGTATTATGCTTTGTTCTATCAATAACATCAGAAATAATATTTTGTACACTCTTTGGTAAATCCTCTACTCTTCCAACTACATTAAAGACAATATTGTTCCTCTCTAATTCTTTAATCTCATTTTTTAACATTAAACTTAACAACGACATTAGACTATCAACTTCAGATTGTGGGCGATTCCAGTTTTCTGTAGAAAATGCATAAAGTGTGAGATAGCTAATATTCAAATCAGAACATGCTTCAATGACCTTCTTAGCAGACTTAGCGCCTTCTTTGTGTCCAAAAATACGATCCATTCCCTTATCTTTGGCCCACCTTCCATTGCCATCCATAATAATTGCAATGTGATTTAGATTAAGAGAGTTAACAGTCATTCAGAAGATATTTGTTTTGCTAGTCTTAAAAATATTTTTGATATAGGAGATTCTTGATCATGAAAAACAATTGGCTCTCCATTATCAATAGATTCCATTAATTTATGAGAATAAGGGACTTCTGCTAATAGTGGAATATCTAACCTAGTACTTTCTGTTTCACCTCCACCGTGCTTAAATAAGTCAAATTTTAAATTAAATTCACCATTTTCATTGGTTGTTACTTTTTCTCCGTTAATAATGATATTTGAATTCTTACTATTAGGAACCTCTCCAGAGATATCCATATAAGACATGTTTTCTACCACTCCAAGTAGCTCTGTTTCTACTTTTTTAAACATATCAGCGCCTTTTCTGACATCCGTTAACGCAATATCGTTTGGAGTAGTGACAATGATTGCGCCATCTAATGGAATTTTTTGAGATAAAGTAAGTTGGACATCTCCTGTTCCGGGAGGAAGATCCAAAATTAAATAATCTAAGTCTCCCCAGTTTACATCCTTAAAGAACTGCTCTGTCATCTTAGCTACCAAAGGACCTCTCCAAACTACCGGCGCTTTATTACCACTAATAAAACCAAAACTCATGAGCTTTAAATTGTGTTTCTCTAGGGGAATAATTTTCTGATTTTCATCTACTTCTGGATTACCTTGTATCCCCATAGTTAATGGTAAAGATGGTCCATAAATATCTAAGTCAAGCAATCCTGTTTTATGTCCATCACTTGTTAAGGCTGCCGCTAAATTGAGTGCAATTGTAGACTTACCAACTCCTCCCTTTCCGCTAGCCACTGCAATAATCTTTGTAATATTTCCTTCTACATTTTGATGCTTATTAGAAGTGTCTACTTCTACATTTTTTGGAGGGCGATCTAATATTTTAATTTTTATTTCAAAGTCATCAGCAATAATAGTCTCTTGGATAGTTTTAATAAGCTCTGTTTTTTTCTCTTCATTCTTTGAAGATATAGATAGCATAATAGTAATAGTTTTGTGATCAACAAGGATTTCTTTTACCATTCCAAATGATACAATATCTCTATTGAAGCCAGGATAATTAACTGACTTTAGCTGATGTAATATTTCGTTTTTATTTATCATAAATAAAGGCAGTTAAAAATAGAAAAGACTATTATAAAATGTTATATAAATCTCTCAGGGTGCTTCTTGCCCAAAAAACTTATAATTACGTTCAATAGATGACTCATATTCATCGGGGATTTCATCTTCATCATAGATAGCATCAACTGGACACTCTGGCTCGCAGGCCCCACAATCAATGCACTCTTCTGGATTGATAAAGAGTTGTTTTGAGGTAGCATCAAAGCCTTCAGCTTTTGCTTCCTCTCCTGAGCCTTCTGGATCAGTTGGTCCATGAATGCAGTCCACAGGACAAACTTCAATACAAGCTGTGTCGCATGTACCCACACATGGGTCTGTAATTATATATGGCATAAAATATTCTTTATTTTTTAGTTTCTAGAATACATATTATACGTAGTTTCATGCTCAAAATCAACCCATGCAGAAACAAAAAAGATTAAATATATTTTTATGGACAGTACCATTAGTTAACTCTATTGGAAGATCTATTTATGATGTTGCGTTTATATGGCTCATATTAGATATTACAAATTCTGAAAAAATTACAGGATTTGTAGCTATGACAACCTATCTACCTGCTATTCTTTGTGGTTTGTTTATTGGAGCTGTTGTTGATCTTTTTCCTAAAACTAGAATGATCTCATTTGCTACTATTATGCAAGGACTAGTTCTATTATGTATCCCTCTTTTATTTTTTTATAATATTGAATCTGTTTGGTTAATTATGTTATTGGCTTTCTTTCATAATGGATTTGCATTACCTATGGTACCAGCATTTAATGCATACCTACCAACACAAATTAGAAAAGAAAATCTTCTTAAGGCAAACTCAATTGTCAATATATCATGGCAAACTGCTGTCCTTATAGGTCCAATCATAGCAGCACAATTACTCACATTTTATCCAGTACAAAATTTATTCTTTTTCTGTGTTTTGTTTTATTTCTTAGCAGCTGCATTGACTGCTGTGGCCCCTAAGGACATTGTAGAAAAAGAAGAGATTAGTACAAAAAAAATAATCGAAAAAACAAAAGAAGGTATTCAGTATTTAAAAGATAAAGCTACGTTTCGTGCTATTATCATTCTAACGCTGCTAAGCAATTTATTTGTAATGGGTCCTGCAATAATAGGAATTCCTATACTAGTAAAACTATACTTAGGTGGTAGTGCGTCTGATTTTGCATTGGTAGAGGCATTCATTGGACTTGGAATGCTTTTAGGTACCACTATAGTTTATGGAATAGGAAGTAGAGTTCCTCATGGTTTGCTATTTCTAGTTGGCCTTTTTATTGACGGTGCAAGTTTTTGCTTCTATTATTTTGTTGAAAATATGAGTCAACTCAATTTCTTGTCATTCTTGCATGGAATTGGTATACCTTTTTTAATTATATCTCGTGTATCTATTATGCAGAAACATATTCCCGAAAAATTGCTTGGAAGAATATTTGCAATCATTTCTATATCTATTGTAAGTATGACCGCAGTATCTAGTGGAATGATAGGTATAATGGCAGAATTTTTTGATATCAAAACAATCTTCTTAATATTTGGAATTCTTGCAAGCGCATGTGGAGTTGCAGGGTTAATGCATCCAAAAATTAAGTACTTGAATTAAGCTCGTATAAGGCCTGAAATTTTATTCTTTGTAAAATCTCTTAACTCTTCAACTGACATATTAGCATATTGATCAGCTGTGATTGGATCACCAAACACTGTTGTTAATCGACCTGGATTAATTTGCCAACTTGTTCTCTTATTTGCTCTATATGCACCAATTAATCCAACAGGTATAATAGTAGCATTAGTAGCTTTAGCAAAATGAAATCCTCCCTTTTTGAACTCTCCTATTTCGCCTGTAATAGTGCGCTGCCCTTCTGGTGCTAAAACCATAGAAGTCTTGTCAAATAGTAAAATTTTTTCTGCTGCTTTTAAAGTCGCCTTTGCTTTGTCAGTATTATCATGGGTAATAGAATATGCTCCATATCTTTTAGCCATATAACCAAATAATGGTATTTTAAATATACCTTCCCACCCAACGGCATTAATATAATATGGGATAGCACCGCCGAGCATTAATATATCAAACATTGACTCATGATTAAACATAAATAGGTATGGCCCACCTTCTTTTGGCGGAACCTTACCTTTTACTGAAAATAATTGTAGCCCACTAAGCATAATCAGTCTAGCTCCTATCGGAACAAATATAGGATATGTATTTTTAGGGTGAGTAATATAACTAAATACGATTACTAGGATTAAAAGGAGAGAAAAAAGAGGAAAAAATATTAGCAGAATAAAGAAGGATAAAATTTGATTGATGATATTTTTCATATTTTATTTATTTAACAATTCTAACATTTTATAGTTTGCCTTCGGCAAAGCAAACTTATCTAAGCCTTTAATAGTAGTCCATACATAATTTTCTTTAATTTTTAGCGTCTTAACATTGCTAACACTTTTTAAAAAAAGTGATATAGTTACCTTAAAGTGACTGTATTGATGCTTGACTTCTCCAATATACTCAGGGCTTAAAATAGATAAATTTGTCTCTTCTTTAATTTCTCTAATCACTGCAGCCTCTTTTGATTCTCCTAATTCAATCTTACCTCCTGGGAATTCCCACAAACCACCAAGCATTTTATTTTGAGGACGCTGAAGAATAAGAAGTCTGTCGTTATGATAAACAATACACACTGATACATTCACACTAGGGATAGGCTTATTTTTTTTTGGTTCAGGGAATTGTAAAGGATCTTCACTCAACGTTGCTCTACATTCGGATGTAATAGGGCATAGACTGCAATGAACTGCTTTGGCTTGACAAAAGCTGCTCCCCAAATCCATTAATGCTTGGTTAAAGTCTCCCGGTTTAGACTTATCTTGAATAGCCTCAAGAAACTTCTTTACTCTATTGCTATTAAATTTTGACTTTTTTTTCAGGCCAAGCAATCTAAAGCCAACACGTTCTAAGTTTGTATCTACACCTACCTCTTGCTTGTTATAAGCGATAGCCAAAATAGTTTTTGCTGTATATTCCCCAATACCTGGGAGTTTGATAAGCTCATTAAATGTATCTGGAAAATCTTCTCCTAAAGACTTAGCAGTGGTATGTATATTTTTACATCGAGAATAGTAACCCAATCCCTCCCAATGCTTTAAAACGTCATCATAATTTGCATTTGCTAGTGCTTTAATATCAGGAAAACTACTCATCCACTTTCTGTAAAAAGGAATGACTGTTTTTACTTGCGTCTGCTGCAGCATAATTTCAGAAATCCAAATTTTGTAGGGATTCTTGGTTTCTCGCCATGGTAAAGACCTTTTATTTAAGGAGTACCAAGCTAGTAACTGTTTTGATATCATACCTTGAGGTTAAGAATATGACTTCAGAAATCCAAAATTTAACTACAAGTAGTATCTATTAATGCTGCACATGCTTTATATGGATCCATGTTTGAAGCCGGCCTTCTATCTTCTAAGTAACCACATCCATCGTTGTGGGTATCCATTGGTATGCGGATTGAAGCACCTCTGTCGCTGACTCCGTATCTAAACTCTTTAATGCTACAGGTTTCATGCTTACCAGTAAGTCTTTGTTCATTATCTGCACCATAAGCCTCAATATGTTTTTCAATATTTTGACCTAATTTTTCACACGCTTCATTGATAACAGATAAACCACCAGGCTCTCTCATAGGCTTAGTACTATAATTAATATGCGCCCCAGAACCGTTCCAATCTCCTTTTATAGGTTTTGGATGAAGATCTACTCTTACGCCATAATCTTCACCAATCCTTTCCAATAGCCATCGAGCAATCCATAATTGATCACTTACTTCTAATGGCCCTAGAGGTCCTACTTGATATTCCCATTGACCCAGCATCACTTCAGCATTAATACCGGAAATTTCTAATCCAGCCTCCAAACAAAGATGCATATGATCTTCAACCATATCTCTTCCAGCAACATTTTCTGAACCAACACTGCAGTAATAAGGTCCTTGCGGTCTTTCAGGATATCCTTCATCGGGCCAACCTAAAGGTTGGGTACCATCCATGAGTGTATACTCTTGCTCGATACCAAACCAAGCTTCTTCACTTTTAAATTTTTTATCTAAATCGGCTAAATGAGATCTTGTATTTGAGGAGTGTGGTGATCCATCAGGGTTACAAACTTCGTTCATAACTAAAATATTATCTCCTCCACGAATTGGATCTTTACAAATCCATACCGGTTTTAGCATGCAGTCGCTATCTGTTCCATCTGCTTGCAATGTACTGGATCCATCAAATCCCCAAGTAGGTAATTCGGCTACAGATGTTATTTTTTTATCTAAGATTTTTGTTTTTGAACGTAAGCCTGCTGTTGGTTGATAACCATCAATCCAAATATACTCTGCCATTACTTTCATAAGAAAATTCCCCTTTTTACTTTTTATAGTTTGTTAATTGGATACTTTAATATATTTATAAAAAGTAAAAAAAAGAATTAATTATTTAGTATATAACTATAAATCATTTAATATTTTAATGTCTATACTTGTTTCTTCTTTATAAGACGAAAGGACTACATTAGATTGTGTTCTAGAAACTCCTGGCCAGTTTTGGATTTCATATAACAAATCTTCTAGTGCTTGAGAATTTTTTACACGTACTTTTAAAATATGTGAACCTGCTCCAGTAATTGAATGACACTCCATAACAGCTTTACAATTATTAGCCATACTAACAAATTTGCTATAGTCATCAGAATGTTCACTAACTATAAAAACATAAGCTGTTAAATCAAGTCCTGAATTTTTATGATTCAATATAGCAACAAACTTATCAATAATACCTTTATCTGTTAATTTTTTTATGCGATCACTAATAGCTGGAACTGATAAATTGACAGCTTTGGATATATCACTCGCTGACGCTCTACCATTTTCTTGAAGAATCTGCAAAATTTGGATATCAATATTATCAATCATAATTAAAAACTTTCGTAAATAGTGGTAATTAATTAATAAATTAATGTGAATTACAATTAATGAATTAACGTTGAGTAAATTACAGATATGACAAATAATAAAGTTGATTTAAATGATATTTTAAAAAGAATATCAAAAATTGAGTCTCGACTAGAAGAAATTGCTCCGATATCAAAAAGAAAGCTTCCATCTAAAAAAGATCAGATTGCGCAAATCAATTCTGAGATAGATGTGTGGTCTCAAAAATTTCCTTCTATTGATGTAGAGTTTGAATTAGCTAAAATGTTAGATTGGTTGAAAGCAACTAATAAAAGGAAAAAGGACTATAGGGCGTTTTTCCGCAATTGGCTGAGGAAAAGCACTAATACAGTAGGAAATGACCCAGTTGCTCCTCAATCTTATACTTATAGCTGTGCTATTAACAAAGCTAACTGTAAAGATGAAATATCAAGTTTTAAAGATATGTCATTTTACTGCGACGAATGCAATAAAATTAAGGCTATAACTAAAGTAACAAGAAGTTAGTCTTCTTTTTCTATAGTAAGCTTAAAGCTTCCAGAAATATCATTACTAAACTTTACATTTATTTCATGCTCGCCTAGCGTTTTAATTGGTGCAGATAAATCAATATACTTTTTATCAAACACAATATCATTTTCTACCAAAAGCTTCTCAATATCTAATTTTGTAATTGAACCAAAGAGTTTTTCTCCATCTTCTGACTTCATTTTTACAGTGATATTTAAATCGGCAACTTTAGACAACAAATCTAATAATACATCTTTTTGTCTGTCAATCTTACGATCTTCATTGCTGCGTTTTTCTTCAACCTGTTTTAGCTGAGAT
>AQSA01000006.1 GCA_000402815.1 Candidatus Neomarinimicrobium atlanticum
AGTTTGTATCTACACCTACCTCTTGCTTGTTATAAGCGATAGCCAAAATAGTTTTTGCTGTATATTCCCCAATACCTGGGAGTTTGATAAGCTCATTAAATGTATCTGGAAAATCTTCTCCTAAAGACTTAGCAGTGGTATGTATATTTTTACATCGAGAATAGTAACCCAATCCCTCCCAATGCTTTAAAACGTCATCATAATTTGCATTTGCTAGTGCTTTAATATCAGGAAAACTACTCATCCATATTTTATAATATGGTATAACTGTTGCTACCTGTGTTTGTTGTAACATGATTTCTGAAATCCATATTTTATATGGATCTTTAGTTAACCTCCAGGGGAGGTCTCTTTTATTGCTTGAATACCAAGATAGTAGTTTTTTTGAAAGCATAAACTACATCTCTCTTATCATTATCTGCAGGTAGTTTCAATCAATATTGCACAAGCTTGGTATGGATCCATATTAGCAGATGGTCGACGATCTTCTAGATATCCATAGCCGTCATTAGCAGTTTGCATAGGTATTCTAATCGATGCTCCGCGATCACTTACACCATATCGAAATTCTCTTATGCTACAAGTTTCATGGTTACCTGTTAATCTCTGTTCATTGTGAGCCCCATAAAGAGCAATATGTTCATCATGTTTTTTGCTAAGTTTTTCGCAGGCATTCTCGATAACTTTTATACCACCTTTTTCGCGCATTTTTTTGGTACTAAAATTGATATGTGCACCTGCACCGTTCCAATCACCTTTTACGGGCTTAGGATGTAGTGTAGCGCTTACCCCATAATCCTCAGACACCCTGTAGAGCAACCACCTAGAAATCCACATCTGGTCTGCAACTTCTAATGGTCCCAATGGGCCAACTTGATATTCCCATTGACCTGGCATTACTTCTGCATTAATACCCGATAATTCTAATCCAGCCTCGAGGCATAGATCTAAATGATCTTCTACGATTTCACGTCCGAACACTTCGTCTGCACCTACTCCACAATAGAACGGTCCTTGAGGTGCTGGATATCCACCTTCAGGCCATCCAAGAGGATTGCGGCCTTCAAAAAATGTATATTCTTGCTCTATTCCAAACCATGCTTCTTCTTTAGAAAATTTATCTGCAATTAATCTTAAATGAGCTCTAGTGTTTGAAGAGTGTACTGAGCCATCTGAATTCATTACTTCACACATAACTAATATGTTATCATGACCGCGAATTGGATCTTTACATATCCAAACCGGTTTTAGTAAACAATCACTAAAGTTACCCTCTGCTTGATTTGTACTAGAACCATCAAAACCCCAGTCTGGTAATTCAGATGCTGATGATACCTTTTTATTTAATATTTTTGTTTTTGAACGAAGTTTTTGTGTAGGTAAATGTCCATCCATCCAAATATATTCAGCCATTACTTTCATTTTAAATCCCCTTTTTAATCATTTTTTATGAAACGAATCCCTATTAAATTAAGAAAATGAAAAACAAAGATGCAAACTTAAATGAGATACTTGCAAGATTAAAAAAAATTGAGACAAGGCTCGAGGAGATTGCTCCTGTATCAAAAAGAAAGCTTCCCTCTAAAAAAGATCAGATTGCGCAAATCAATTCGGAGATAGATGTGTGGGCTCAAAAATTTCCGTCTATTGATATAGAGTTTGAATTAGCTAAAATGTTAGATTGGTTGAAAGCAACCAATAAAAGGAAAAAGGACTATAGGGCGTTTTTCCGCAACTGGCTAAGGAAAAGCACTAATACAGTAGGAAATGATCCAGTTGCACCTCAATCTTATACTTATAGCTGTGCTATTGACAAAGCTAACTGTAAAGATGAAATATCAAGTTTTAAAGATATGTCATTTTACTGCGACGAATGCAATAAAATTAAGGCTATAACTAAAGTGACAAGAAGTTAGTCTTCTTTTTCTATAGTAAGCTTAAAGCTTCCTGAAATATCATTACTAAACTTTATATTTATTTCATGCTCGCCTAGCGTTTTAATTGGTGTAGATAAATCAATATACTTTTTGTCAAATACAATATCATTTTCTATCAAAAGCTTCTCAATGTCTAATTTTGTAATTGAACCAAAGAGCTTCTCTCCATCTTCTGACTTCATTTTTACAGTGATATTTAAATCAGCAACTTTAGACAACAAACCTAATAATACATCTTTTTTTCTGTCAATCTTACGATCTTCATTGCTGCGTTTTTCTTCAACCTGTTTTAACTGAGATTTAGAAAAAGTAACTGCCAGTTTTTGAGGAATAAGAAAATTTCTTCCAAAGCCAGGCTTTACGTCTACTACATCACCCTCATTTCCAACATTATCTACATCTTGTATAAGTATTAATTTCATCGTTTTTAGTCCCTATCAATAGCTGCAAATGGGAGCAAAGCGACATTTCTTGCTCTCTTAATTGCTGTTACTAGTTTTCTGTGCATCTTACTACTCGTACCAGTGACTCGTCTTGGAGTAATCTTCCCTTGGTCATTAACAAACTTATTTAAAAGTCTGGTATCTTTATAATCTATCTCATGGATGTTATTTCTTTTAAAATAACAAGATTTTTTTCTGCTAGATAGCATATTATTTCTCCTCTTCTTTTTTATCTTCTGCTTTACTAGGAGCATCTTCTTTAGGTGCTTCAGGCTTACCATCAAGCTTGATAATAATGTATTTTAATACCTCTGCATGCAAATTAAGGAATACTTTAAACTCGTTTACAAAATCTGAATTTTTAAACTCAGCATTCAATAAGATATAGTTGCCATATTTCTGCTTTTTTACAGGATATGCTAATGCTTTTTTCTCCCAAAAGTTATGGTCAACTACTGCATGTTTTTTAGATTCAATATGACTGTTTACTTCCCCGATGATTTCAGATATTTTATCCTTACCATGGTTTGGATTTACAACATATAATATTTCATAATAATTCATATACTTTCTCCGTTAGATAAGCGGTGCAATCACTAATGATACAACCGATATCAGCTTAATTAAAATATTTAATGATGGTCCTGCAGTATCCTTAAATGGATCTCCTACAGTATCACCTACAACAGCAGCTTTATGCGCTGTACTTCCTTTACCTCCATGTGCACCAGACTCAATATATTTCTTGGCATTATCCCATGAACCTCCTGCATTTGACATAAAGATTGCTAACAATACTCCTGTTACTGTAACTCCTGCTAATACACCGCCTAGCATAGTTGGATTTTTAAGAATCAATCCAAAAAATATTGGTGTAAATATGGCTAAAGCTCCAGGCAAAACCATCTTGTTGATAGCAGCGGTAGTAGCAATATCTACACACTTTGCATAGTCAGCTTTGACTCCAGGCTTACCATCTAAAAGACCTTTAATTTCTCTAAACTGCCTTCTTACTTCTTCAATCATTTCAAAGGCAGCATCTCCAACTGCTTGCATTGCAAGTGCAGAAAAAACAAATGGCAAGGAAGAGCCAATCAATAATCCGGCCATAATTGTTGGGTTACTGATGTCCAACACTAATTCAATACCTGTGTTTGCTTTAACCGTTTCTCTAAAAGCAGCAAATAAGGCAAGAGATGTAAGGGCTGCAGAACCAATTGCAAAGCCTTTACCAATAGCTGCTGTAGTATTACCTACTGCATCTAGTTTATCAGTTCTTTCTCTAACTTCTTTAGGTAGTTCGGCCATTTCAGCTATACCGCCAGCATTATCTGCAATTGGTCCGTAAGCATCTACTGCTAACTGAATTCCAAGTGTTGACAACATACCTAGGGCAGCTAAAGCTATACCATAAAGATTTGCAAAATGATATGCTCCTAAAATTGATAATGCAATTACAAGTACTGGCAATGCCGTTGAATACATTCCATTAGCTAGACCTGAAATAATATTTGTTGCTGATCCTGTCTCACTTGCTTCTGCTATAGCCTGTGAAGGTTTTTGATGATCTGAAGTATAGTATTCAGTTAGTAAACCAATTAGAATACCCGATGTAAGACCTACAACTGTTGCACCAAATAAATCACCAGCTACAACATTTTCATTACCTATTCCAAGATTAACTGAACTAGTAATAAATTTATTAATTATCAAGTAACTGACTCCTAGCATTACAGCCCCTGATCCAAATATACCAATATTCAGAGCAGTTTGAGGGTTTCCACCTTCTTTAGTCTTCACAAAAAATGTTCCTAATATAGATACTATGATACCGGCTGCTGCTAAAAATAAAGGTAAAAATACTAGTTCTACAGATCCTGCTGCTGCTGCTAATACCATTGCACCAATCATAGATCCAACATAAGATTCAAATAAGTCCGCTCCCATACCAGCTACATCACCTACATTATCACCAACATTATCAGCGATAGTTGCAGGATTTCTAGGGTCATCCTCTGGAATTCCAGCCTCTACTTTACCTACCAAATCTGCGCCAACATCTGCAGCTTTTGTGTAAATCCCTCCACCTACTCTTGCAAATAAAGCAATTGAAGATGCTCCCATTGCAAAACCAGACACTTTAGTCATTACATTAGATAAATCCATACCAGCAGAAAAGCCGCCACTATATACATAGAACAAGAGTGATAGTCCTAAAATTCCCAAACCGACTACATTCATTCCCATTACTACTCCACCACTAAATGCGACATTTAACGCCGAGCTTAAACTAGTTCTTGCTGCTTCTGTAGTTCTGTGATTTGCTAAAGTCGCTACGCGCATACCTAAAGCTCCAGCTAAAGCACTACATCCCGCTCCAACAATAAAGGAAAATGCTACTTCTGTTGTATCACTTGACATATTTACCCAATATAATAAGCCAGCAACAACTACAACAAACACTGCAAGAACCTTATATTCCCTCACAATAAATGCTGTTGCCCCTTCACGAATTGCAAGACCAATTTCTTGCATTTTTTCGTTACCTGGATTTTGTTTGTTAATCCAGCTACTTTTCATAAGTCCAAATAAAATTGCTAAAATACCGGATACCGGTACTAAGTAAAATAGATTTTCCACTATGCTACTCCTATATTTTGTTTGTTAAAATTATTCATTGTTTCATTTATCCCTTTGTTTAAAATAGAAGCCATAACCTCATTTGCTATAACTAGTACTTCCTCAACTAAGGGATGAAATTTTTTATTAAATGGTTTTAAAACATATTTTTCTGATGGTCTTCGATAGTCTGTAGCAGCAATACCTATTTTTAGCCTTTTAACTTTATCTGTTGCCAGCGACTTAATAATAGACTTCATTCCATTGTGGCAACCGTCTCCACCATCTGCTTTTATTCTCACTTCACCTAAGGGAAGATCTACGTCATCAAATACTACAACAAGATCATCTGTATTTGCTTTATAAAAATTTAATACATCACGAATAATCGTGCCGCTATTGTTCATGCCTGTTGTTGGTTTAACCAATAAAAATTCACTACCCTTTTTTGCAAAAATATAGTTTCCTTTTCCTGGTTTAAACTCAATATCATGAGCTTTTGCAAATTTATCCATCACCCAAAAACCTGCATTATGCTTGGTAGAAAGATATTTTGCTTCACTATTACCCAGACCAACAAAAATCATCATTATTGATTATCTCCATCTGACTTGTCTGCTGAATCTGAACTACTTTCTTCTGCTTTATCAGAAGATTCTTCACTATCTCCGGACTCTGCGCTTTCTGATCCCTCTTCAACACCCATTTCATCAGACACTTCTGCTTCTTTTTCTTCTTTTGGTTCTTGGACAGACATGACAGCAATATCTTCTGCTGTCATCATTTCTACATCTTCTGGTAAAATAATATCTTTTACAAAAAGATTAGTGTTCATTTCCATTTCTGTTACATCAATTTCTAAGAATTCTGGAATTTCAGAAGGCTTACATTTAATAGTAACTGAGTTCAATAGTTGTACTAATATACCACCTAATTTCACGCCTTGAGATTCTCCGATGCTTCTTACGGCAACCTCTAGAGAGATTTTTTCATCTTCTCTTACTTTTTGAAAATCAACATGCATCACTTCATCTGTTACTGGATGATACTGTACTTCCTTTAATAGGACAAATTGAGACTTCTTGTCTACAATAACTTCAAAAATCATTTGTCCTGTTCTTAATGCTTTATATAAGCTTTTCTTATCCATTGATAATGGAGTTGCTTCTACTCCAGAATGGTATAAGATTGCTGGTATCCTATCTCGCAATCTAGTTCTCCTAGCTGCTGATGTACCTTGTTCTTTACGAATATCTACTTCTAATTTTTCAAATTTGCTCATGTTACTTTCCCAAATAGTTGACTTACTGATTCACCTTTATGAATTCTACTAATTGTATCTGCAAATATTTTTGCTGAAGAAACAATTGTTAGTTTTTCAAACTTTTTATTTTCCGGTATATCTACCGTATCTGATAAAAATACCTTATCAATATTACTACTAGATAATCTTTCTATTGATTCGCCCGACAAAACCGCATGAGTAGCAGCGACCGTCACTGATATTGCGCCTTTTTCTTTTGCTAAGCTAGCTGCATTAAAAATAGTGCCTGCAGTATCAATCATATCATCAATAATTAAAACATGTCTGTCTTCTAAGTTACCAACCAGGTGTGCTACCTCAGATTGATTGTGTGCATTTCTACGCTTATCTATTAATGCAAAACCAATTCCTAACTTTTTAGCGTAAGATTGGCTTAATTTATTAGAACCAATATCTGGAGATAAAACTACACATTTATGATCATTTTTAATTTTATTGAAATAAATTTCTAGCTCTTCCATAAGAACTAAACTTCCATATAAGTTATCAACAGGAATACTAGCAAAGCCCTGTATTTGAGTTGAATGAAGATCCATAGTAATAATCCTGTCTGCACCAGCTTGTGTAAAAATATCCATCATCACTTTAGCAGATATAGGTACTCTTGGCTCATCTTTTCTGTCTTGTCGAGAGTATCCAAAATATGGTATAACAATGTTTATTTTTTCTGCACTTGCTCGCTTAGCTGCGTCAATTAATAATATAAGTTCTATAATATTATCTGCTGGAGAATTTGTGCTTTGCACAATATAGATATCATTTCCGCGTAAATTTTCATTATACTTCACCCACATTTCGCCATCACTAAATCTTTCAATAGCAAGATCACCAACTGATAAGTTAGCTTTCTCTGCTATTTTAGCAGTTAGCTCGCGGTTACTTGTACCGGAAAATATTTTTTGTATATACTGTCCCATAATTTTTTATTTGTTGGGGAGCAGGGACTCGAACCCCGACTGCCTGGACCAAAACCAGGTGTCCTGCCAATTAGACGACCCCCCAAATTAAATTTTCGGATTCGCTATAATTGTAGAATAATGGGGACTGAAAAAAGACTGCGCTTTTTGCGCTTTATGTTTGTCTGAGAATATTCCAAACACAGTCGAACCACTACCCGACAAACTGGCGTATTTTGCACCTAAATCCAAAATCTCTAATTTGATTTTGCCAATTTCTGGATGTGTCTTAAAAACATACATCTCAAAATCATTGTAAAATAACTCAGAGCTTAATTTATTAAGTTGAAGCTCTTCCAACATTTGCGACAACTTAACGTGCGTTTGTCCTTTTACCAAATACTTTTTTATAAACATAAAAGCTTCTGAAGTTTGTATTTTTATATTCGGCATTACGAGCAAAATATATTGATCCTTAAGAGGGCGCTTTATAGGAGTTAATACTTCTCCCTTTCCTTCTCCACCTTGCAAGCCCCCGTTTACAAAGAAAGTTGAATCTGCACTAATTTTTTCTGCTAGCTCCTTCATTTTTTTTTCTTCAATATTTAGATCACATGATTTATTGATTGCTTTTAAAATAGCGGTTCCATTACTAGATCCTCCTCCCATTCCAGCGTTCGTTGGTATATTTTTTTGCAATCTAATTTTAAAGTGGGGTATATGAGGGTAATGATCTTTGAGAATATCTACTGCTTTGATACACGTGTTATTAATTGGGCTTAACCAATCTACATTAGTATTAAAGCTTGTAGTTTTAGACTCTTCAATTGTGATTTTGTCACAGAAATTAACTTCTTGAAAAATGGTGACAATATTATGAAAGCCATCCTCTCTTTGGTTGAGTACGTGTAATCCAAGATTAATTTTGGCGTAAGAATTAATTATCATAATGAAGGGTTACAATGGCTTCACAGCCCCATCCATTAGACATATCTAAAAATCTTAAGCTATTTGTTGTAGTTGCTTTGATTGAAATTATATCTTCACCAACCCCTAATACCTTAGCAAGTGAAGATTTTATATCTTTTTTATGGGGGGAAAGTTTTGGAGTGTTTAAGACAACTGAAATATCTATCATTCCTATGGTAACATTTTGAGGTATTTTTTTCAAAATCTTTTTTAGCAATTCTGTACTTGGAATGTTTAAGTATTCAGGGTTATTTGGAAAATGCTCTCCTATATCTCCTAAATTAAGCGCTCCCAGCAATGCGTCTGTCACTGCGTGGGTTAAAACATCTCCATCTGAGTGCGCATCTGAAGCAAATTCACATTTAATTTTATGACCACCTACAACTAGGCATTCTCCATCAATGAGAGAATGAAAATCAATTCCTATGCCCATTTTAGTGTGCTTACATAGGACGCCTTTCACAATATCCAAGTCTCCCTTTTCAGAAATTTTAGTATTTTGATACCTATTATAGACTACCTTTAACTTATGGCCAAAGTGTTCTAATAGGCTCGCTTCATCCGTAAACGATTGTAGTTCTTTTTTACCTAT
Organism: Candidatus Neomarinimicrobium atlanticum; assembly: GCA_000402815.1. Taxonomy (GTDB): domain Bacteria; phylum Fidelibacterota; class Marinisomatia; order Marinisomatales; family Marinisomataceae; genus Marinisoma; species Marinisoma atlantica. The sequence goes on from AQSA01000006.1 coordinate 8,781, forward strand.
ATCTTTATAGCAAGATTGTAATACATCTAAATTAAAAGCTTGTGGTGTTTCTGCAAACCATAGATTACTTCTATCAATAGTAAATTCTATTTTGTCGTTTTTAACTTTTTTCAATGTATCAGAAACTGGGTGTGCTAATATGGCTCCATCATTTTCTTTGCAAGCATCAGCTAATTTTTTTATATATTTATTTTTAATTAATGGGCGTGCAGCATCATGTATGAAAACAATCTTATTTTTATCATTTAATTTTTGAATAGCATTATAAACAGAGTCAGCTCTTGTGTCTCCGCCTTCGCATAATATGATAGATTTATTAGACTCATAAGTAGACAAATCTTTCTGAACTGGATCTAATAAATCATTTGGGAGTACCAAATAAATAATATCTACTAAAGTAGATTGATTAAAGACATCAAGGCTGTGCTGATAAACTGGCTTATTATTTAAGACAGCAGTTTGTTTGTAGCTACCAAACCTGTTTCCTGCTCCACCAGCAACTATTATTCCAGCATTCATAACCTTTTATGTAATAAGCATCGCATCACCATAACTCAAAAACCTGTAATTTTTCTTTTTGGCTTCTTTGTATGATTGTTTGACAAAATTATATCCTGCAAATGCAGAAGTTAGCATTAAAAGAGTGCTTTCCGGTTGGTGAAAACTAGTAATTAAGCCATCCACTATTTTAAACTCATGTGGAGGGTGGATAAACTTATTAGTCCAGCCTTTTTTAGGGGAAATTTGGAAGCCTGAAACATTAACTGTTTCTAATGCCCTTACAGTTGATGTTCCTACTGCAAAAATTCTTCTTCTTTTCCTCTTAGCTTCATTAATAGCTAGTGCTGTCTCAGGGCTCACTTCAAAATACTCAGAATCCATGTGATGCCTATTTAAATCTTCTACCTGGACTGGCTTGAAAGTACCAAGGCCGATATGTAAGGTAATATTATAAATTCTTACCCCCTTTTCTTTAAGAGCTGTAATTAATTCTGGCGTAAAATGCAACCCAGCAATAGGAGCTGCAACTGCTCCTCTTTTTTCTGCATAAACCGTTTGATATCTTAATGTATCTTGTTTCGTAGTAGGTCTTTCAATATATGGTGGTAATGGTGGGTGACCAATTTTATTCAAAATATCATCAAAATTTTGATCCCCAAATTCAAACCTTACTACCCTACCTCCCGATACTGTATTGTCAATAACATCACAAAATAAATCTTTAGAGAGAATTAGTTTATTACCGATTCTTACCTTTCTAGCAGGCTTGACCAATACTTCCCATAGTCTATCTCCCAGCTCTCTAAGAAGAAAAATTTCTACCTTAGCATCTGTTCTATCTTTAGTAGCATATAATTTAGCTGGGAAGACTTTCGTATTATTCATAATCAATAAATCATTTTTTTTAAAATGATCTATAATTTTTGAAAACTTACTATGCTTAATAGATCGTTCTTCTCGGTTTAATACCATCATTTTTGCACTATCTCTTTTAGGTTTTGGCTTTTGTGCAATATACTTTTTAGGTAGCTGATAACGGAAGTCTGTTAGTTTATATTTTTTCTTTTTTTCAATCATTAAATTAATTCTCCTATCTATTTTTGTTTTGATATCCCAAACAATTTATATGCTTTTTCTGTTGCTTTGCGCCCTCTTGATGTTCTTTCAATGAAACCCTCTTTTATTAAATATGGCTCATATACATCTTCGATTGTTTGTACGTCCTCATTTACTGAGATTGCTAGAGATTTTCCTCCAGTAGGGCCTCCATTAAAATTAAGGATGAGATTTTTTAAGATTTTTCTATCCATCTCTTCTAGCCCATTCTCATCAATACCTATACTCTCCAACGAACTTTTAGCGCTTTCTATATTAATTATTTTGAGTTTCTTTACTTGCGCGAAATCTCTTACTCTCTTTAATACTCTATTAGCAATCCTTGGTGTTCCTCTTGATCTTCGAGCAATTTCATATAAAGCATCTTCGTTCACACTGACTTCAAGAATTCCCGCTGTTCGCTCCAAAATTTTGTATAGATCATCGGTATTATAAAAATCTAATCTAAAAATAGCACCAAACCTATCTCGCATAGGAGTAGAAATATTTCCTAATCTTGTAGTGGCTCCAACCAGCGTAAACGGCTCTAGGTCAATTCTTACTGTTCTAGCATTGGGGCCTGAATCAATTAGAATATCGATCTTGTAGTCTTCCATAGCTGAGTATAAATATTCTTCTACCGATGTATTCATTCTATGGATTTCATCAATGAATAATACGTCACAACTTTGCAGATTTGTTAACATGCCAGATAAGTCTCCTGGTATAGAAATGACGGGGCCAGAAGACCCATAAAACCCCTGTCCTAGTTCTGCTGCGATAATATTAGATAATGTAGTTTTCCCTAAACCTGGAGGGCCATATAAAAGAATATGATCTAAGGCCTCCTCGCGCTCTTTTGCTGCCATGATATAAGTTTTTAAGGAGTGTACTAGGGCTTCTTGTCCAACAAACTCATCAAACAAGTTTGGTCTAATTTGCTTATCAAAATTACGCTCTTCATTGGATGAAATAACTATTTTTTCTTCACTATCCACTACACTAAGATAATTAGAGAAACATGGTTATCCAAAAATTTATTTTAATACTTTTTGTAAGAACTTTCCTGTTATAGACTTTTTATTTTTTGAAATATCAAAAACTGTGCCTTGGGCTATCATCTCTCCACCACCCTCTCCACCTTCTGGACCAAGATCAATAATCCAGTCTGCACATTTGATAACGTCTAAATTGTGTTCTATAACAATAACTGTATTCCCTTGATCAACTAATTTTTGTAATACTGACATTAGCATTTGAATATCATCTACATGTAGTCCTGTCGTTGGTTCATCTAAAAAGTAAACGGTATTTTTTGTATTATTTTTTGAAAGCTCTGTAGAGAGTTTAATGCGCTGAGCTTCACCTCCAGATAGTGTTGTCGCTTGTTGGCCTAGTTTAATATAGCCTAACCCAACATCATGTAGTGTATCAAGGCGTTTCTTTATAGAAAAAATGTTTTTGAAAAAAACTCTGGCTTCGTCAACAGATAAAGCTAACACATCAGCAATATTCAAACCCTTATATTCAATCTGCAGTGTTTCACTATTATACCTTTTTCCATTACAATCTTCACAATTGACATATACATCAGGTAAAAAATTCATTTCAATTTTAATAATTCCTGCCCCCTGACACTTTTCACATCTTCCACCCTTTACGTTAAATGAAAACCTTCCTAATTTGTATCCTCTTAACTTGGCTTCTCTTGTCTGTGAAAATAGGTCTCTTATGTGAGTAAAAATTCCAGTATAAGTTGCTGGATTAGATCTAGGAGTTTTCCCGATTGGTTTTTGATCAACATTAACTACTCTTTCAACTCTATCGGCTCTTAATAAATTTTTAAAAGGAAGCATGTCCTTAACTCCAAAGTTCACCAAATTAGATAAAGCTGGATAGAGAGTTTGGTTTATAAGCGAGCTTTTGCCACTTCCAGACACTCCCGTTACTGCTATCAACCGATCGTATGGAAAGCTCACATCAATTTTTTTTAAATTATTTCCTTCTGCTCCCTGGATTGTAAAATGATCAAATGTGACTGTTCTATAGTTAGGTAAAGGAATATATTTCTTTCCAGATAAGTATTTTCCTGTTAGTGTTTTCTTATTAGACAAAATTTGTTTTAATGTACCAGAGAAAACAACTTCTCCGCCGTTTGCTCCAGCTTTAGGCCCCATATCAATGATTTGATCTGCAGATTCCATTGTATTTAAATCATGCTCCACTACAATAACTGTATTCCCAATATCTTTTAGTGATTGCAGTGTTTGAATTAATCTATCATTGTCTCTTGGGTGGAGTCCAATTGAGGGTTCATCTAAAACATAAAGTACCCCGGTAAGCTGAGATCCCACCTGTGATGCAAGCCTAATTCTTTGCGCTTCTCCACCAGACAAGGTTCGTGAAGCCCTATCTAAAGTTAGGTAGCTAAGACCGACATTAATTAAGAAGTTTAATCTCTTTTTTACTTCTTTTAAAATGCCATCTGCAATATCATGATCACTTTTAGAGATTTTAAACTCTTCAAAAAACTGTAAAGCATCTTCTATATTTTTTGAGCATAAATCTCCAATATTTTCTGTATCTATTTGCACATGCATTGAAGACTCTTTTAATCTTTTACCTTTACAGCCGTCACACTTTCGTGTGCTCATAAAGCCTTCAATCCAACGACGTATTCCATAAGATTGTGTTTGCTTGTAGCGTCTTTGCAGCTCTGGAATTACTCCTTCCCATTCTCCAGTATAAGTACCAGACCACTTTTTATTTTTAAAATCAATGTCCAAATTATGACCCTTAAGACCATATAAAATAATTGTTCTTACTTCTTTGCTTAATTGATTCCATGGTTTAGAAAAAGAAAGGGGATGTTTTCTAGCTAAAGCTCTTAATTTATTTCCATGAAAACCTTTTGGTTGACTTCCTATAGGTCGAATTGCTTCTTGAATTAGTGATTTTTTATTATTCGGTACAACCAATTCTGGATCAATTTCTGTAATATATCCCAAGCCATCACATTGTTGGCATGCGCCATACGGAGAATTGAATGAAAACATTCTTGGCTTTAAATCTGATAACATTATATATGGATGGTACGCACAAGCAAAATGCTCACTGAACATAAAGTCTTCTTTTCCATTAATACTTATAATACAAATGCCGCCGCCCATTTTAAGAGCTAGCTCAACTGACTCCAATAAACGAGATTTCACATCTTTATTTATAACGACCCTATCAACTAAAACATCTATGTCGTGGTTTTTATTTTTCTCTAGAGTATCTGGCTTCCTTAAAGAAACAATCTTTTTATCAATCCTTGCTCTCAAAAATCCTTTTTTCTTTATATCATCGATAACACTTTTGTGCTCTCCTTTACGACCTTGAATTACAGGTGATAAAATGTATGCTTTATCATCAAGGTGTAATTTTAAAATCTGATCAACTATTTGCTCTGGTGTTTGTCTGTTAATCTCTCGATTGCATTCCCAGCAATGAGGCTTACCTATGCTTGCATATAACAGTCTTAAGTAATCATGTATTTCTGTAATTGTTCCAACCGTAGATCTTGGATTACGTGAGCCAGTTTTTTGTTCAATTGATATAGCTGGAGATAATCCCTCGATGGTGTCAACATCTGGTTTTTCCATTAAATCCAAAAATTGCCGTGCATAAGCTGAAAGAGACTCTACATATCTTCTTTGGCCTTCTGCATATATTGTATCAAATGCGAGGGAAGACTTACCTGAGCCAGATGGTCCTGTAATAACAACTAATTTGTTCTTTTCAATATCGACATTGATATCTTTAAGATTGTGCTGTCGGGCACCCCTAATTAGTAATTTATTTTTCGTATTTTTCATATTTTTTAAAAAAAACTTAGCATATAACTTACTTAACTATAGATATGATTCAAAAAAACATTTATGTTTATGTAGAAATAAAATGAATAATCTAAAAAATAAACTTCTAGTTGCCATGCCCAATATGGCAGATCCATATTTTGCAGAAAGCGTTGTTCTCCTTTGTGAAGATAGCGATGATGGCATTTTGGGCTTAATTATTAACAAACCTATTAGTCAAATGAAGGTTGTGGGCGCTGGTTTGAAAAATAAATTTTTTAAAGATCTTATTTCAGAGTCTGAAAAAATTTACTTTGGAGGGCCTGTAATGCTACATGAAGCCTGTGTTTTGAGCGAAAAAGACAATGCAAATATCTTATTTGAAATATCAGAAAAAATTAAACTCTCCAATGATATTGATTTAATACAAAAGATTTTATTTGATGATAAAAATCCCAAAAATACAAAATTAATTTTTGGACATGCAGCTTGGGATAAAGATCAATTACAAAATGAAATTAAAAGAGGTGATTGGTTAGTTTATAATAATACAGAACAGATTTTTAACACAAATCCAAAATTAATTTGGGGAAGTCTCATTAAAAGTTTTGGCCTAGACCAATTAAATATAACGGGCATTGGAGGCGTATCTTGATATCTGGCTTAAAAAGAGTACTGCGTGACGTAAAAAAAAAGAAAGTGACTAAGGGCACAAACGGGATGCAACTTATTGTAAATGGTTGGGGATTAATAAAACAAGGTTTAAGTCTTATAAAGAGCGATGTTCGCCGCCATCACAAAAAATAGTCGAGCAATTGACAAAGTCTGCTTTATCTGACAACAATAAACTTACTAATCCTGCTACATCTTCCGGAGTGGTAGTTCGTCCCATAGGATTTCTTTCTACCGTTTTTTCTACCCATTCTTCCCAATTATCAGAAATCTTTGTTAGCGCTCTAGTTGGAGTAATGCCAGCTTGTATAGTATTCGCAGTAATTCCTTGTGATCCAAGTTCCCAACCTATTTGCCTAACAACAGCTTCAAGTGATGCCTTTGCTACACCTACAGGACCATACCCTTCCATTGCTTTATAACTACCCTCGCTAGTAAGGCCAAGGATTCTAGACCCTTTTGATAAAAGATTGTGTTCAAGAAGTATTTGAGTCCAATAGATAAGACTGTGCGCCATTACATGTTGTGTCATATCCATTTGTCTTTGTCTTACTGGTGTTGGCTCAAAAAAATTTGTGGTGCTGCCAAAAGCAATGGAATGCATCAATAGCTTAATTGATTGATTTTTGGTGATTGAAGCAATTTCTTCTATATGCTTAGACATAATTTCTTTGTCGGCTGCATTCTCATTCCAAAAATGTGCATGACCGCCATTTATTTTTTGTATTTCTTTTTTTAGTGTCTCTGCTTCTTTCTTTATAGAGCCTCGATCTAGATGAAATCCAATAATGCCATACCCTTCCTTAGCTAACGCTAGTGCGGTTGCAGCTCCGTGTCCTGTAGAACACCCTAAAATGATTGCCCATTGTTTACTCATAGAAATTCAATTTAATAAATACTAATTCAATTAAGTATTATATTCTCACAATGAAATTAAATTGTGGATTTGTAGGATTACCAAATGTGGGGAAATCAACCCTGTTTAATGCGCTAAGCAAAAATAATATTGCAGCAGAAAACTACCCTTTTTGTACAATAGAGCCAAATACTGGTATTGTTGAAGTTCCTGACACCAGACTTGATGATTTATCAAAAATTTTTAACCCAGAAAAAACCATTTACAACACAATAGAGTTTATTGATATTGCTGGGCTAGTAAAAAAATGCGCACCAAGGAGAAGGTCTTGGAAATCAATTTTTATCTCAAATTCGATCTGTGAAAGTTATCATTCAAGTAGTTAGGTTTTTTTCTGATAAAAACATTACTCACGTTGAAAATCGTCTTGATCCACTTGATGATATGGAAATTATTAATACAGAGTTAGTCTTAGCTGATATGAAAACTGTAGAAAAGTCTTTAGAAAAAAATCAAAAAATACTGAATGCCAATAAACCGGAAGGTAAAATAGCTGAGTCTGCTCTCACTGGTCTTTTAGCTCACCTGAATGAAGGGTTAGCTGCAAGGTCATTTGAAAGAGACTCAAAACAGAATGATGTTATTAAAAACTTATTTCTTTTAACTGATAAACCGATGATCTATGTAGCTAATGTAGATGATCATTCTATTGATACTGATCAATTATCTAAGGCTAAACAGATTGCCGCTAACAACCTTTCGTCATTTGTAACAATCAATGGAAAGTTAGAATCAGAAATGGCAGATTTTGATGAAGAAGAAAAGATAATAATTTTGGAAGACTATAATTTAAAAGAAACAGGATTAACCACATTAATAAAAGAAGCATATAATACTCTTGGTCTTCAAACATTTTTTACGTGCGGTGAAATGGAGGTGCGTGGCTGGACAATTAATAAAGGTGAGAGCGCTGTAGCTGCTGCTGCTGAAATTCATACAGATTTTGCAACAAAATTTATTAAAGCAGAAATTTATACTTTTGATGACGCCATTAAACATCAAGATAATATTAAAGAATTGAAAACATTGGGTTTGGTGAAAAATGTTGGGAGAGATTATATTATGCAAGAAGGTGATGTTGCATATTTTATTAAAGGACAATGATGCGAAAAAAAATAAAGATTGGTGTTATAGGTGCAGGACATTTAGGTAAATATCATATTAATCATTTATCTAAACACGCCAACATTGATTTCATTGGCTTTTTCGATACTAATCAAGAAAGCGCGGCTAAAGTAGTAAAAGAATTTTCAGTTAAAAATTTTGAGGATATGGATGGTCTTATATCCTCTTCTGATGCATTACACATTGTTACACCTACAAATTTTCATCATGAAATTGCTATCAAATGCTTGCAAAACAATAAAGACATTTTTATTGAAAAACCCATAACAAGCAATACGGCGCAGGCTACAGAAATCATTGAATTAGCAGTTTCTAAAAAAAGTATTGTCCAGGTGGGACACATTGAAAGGTTTAATCCAACTATTAACAGGCTTATGGATATTGTTTCTGAACCTCACTATATAGAAATAGAAAGATTAGCTCCTTTTCAGGCAAGGGGAACTGAAGTTCCAGTAGTTCTGGATTTGATGGTTCATGATATTGATTTAATTATATCAATGGTAGATTCAAATATTGTAGATATTCATGCAAGTGGCGCTAAAATGATGAGCGAAACAGTAGATCTTGCTCATGCACATATTAAGTTTGAAAATGGTGTTGTTGCAAACTTAAAATCAAGTAGAATTGCTCAAAATTATGTCAGAAAAATTCGTACATATCAGAACAATCTTTACACTATTACAGATCTGATGATTCCTCAAATTGAGGTATATGGCCTTGAAAAAACTTCTATATTTTCTAATCAATGTATAGAAAAATCTATTGATACAGCCGGTGGAGCAAAAAAATTTATTCTATGAAAAAATAATACCAGAAAAACACGATGCACTTTTAGCTGAAATAAATGATTTCATTAAATCTATAAATAGTCGGAATGCTCCAAAAGTTGATGGGAAACAAGGATTACAAGCACTAGAAATTGCTCTAGATATTGAAAATAAAATTATTAGCAATGGCCCATAAAAAAATAGTTCTTATTGCTGGAGAAGATTCGGGTGATTTACATGGTGCCGAGCTAATAAAGGCATTAAAAAATTTGAACACTAATTACGAGTTCTCTGGAATTGGTGGCGAAAAAATGATCCAACAAGGATTGGTGCCAATTGAACATATTAAAAATCTTAACGTTATTGGCCTTGTTGAAGTTCTAAAACATTATCCCAGAATTAAAAAAATTTTTAATAAAACCTTATCCTTTATTAAAAAAGTAAGGCCTGAAAAAGTTATTCTTATTGATTACCCTGGATTTAATTTAAAGTTAGCAGAAAAAATATCTAACCTAGGAATAGAGGTTTCCTATTTCATCCTACCCCAGGTTTGGGCTTGGAGAAGTTCTCGAGCGAAAATTTTAGAAAAAAATACTAATAAGCGCATTAGTATCATTCCTTTAGAAAAAGATTGGTTTAAAAAACGAGATATTAAAATTTCGTATGTTGGTAACCCGCTAATAGATCTTAAAAAGGTTAAGTCAGACAAAAGCGCTTTACATGCAAGGTATAATATTTTGCCAAATGATAAAATTGTGGTTTTAATGCCTGGTAGCAGAAAGTCTGAAATTCAAAGACATTGGCCTATTTTTTTACAAACACTAAATCTTATGCAAAAAAATTCACTTTATAACATAGTACCTATATTGCTAGAGGCCCCAAATGTTGAAATCAACAATATTCCTAACCATGTTATAGCAACTAAAGATTATCATCATGAAATTTTATCTATTGCAGATGCTGCAATTGTGTGTTCGGGTACAGCAACCCTTGAAACTGCAATTCTCGGCTGTCCAATGGTTGTTTGCTATCAATTATCTCCTATTACCTGGTTCTTGGCCCAAAGAATGTCATCTGTAAAGTATCTATCTTTAGTAAATCTTATTAGTGAAAAAGATGTGGTTAAAGAGTTATTACAAAACAATATGAGTGCTAAAAATATAGTGGAGGAAATTATTTATTTACTATCTGAACATGGTAAAAAAACTATAAAAAAAGATTATGCTTTGCTTGTGGATTCCTTAGAATCAAAAACAAGTGCATATCAAGAGGCTGCGAAATATATACTGCAATAAATTATGATATACAAAATCAAAACCTTTGTGGTAAAACTTATAATCCAATTTCTGTATGGGTTTAACAAATGGGAGATTTTGGGAGAAGAAAATATCACCAGCTTAGTAGATAAGAATCAATCTTTCATTCTGGTTACCTGGCATGGAAAAGTTTTGTCTGTTTTTAAATATTTTGCAAATAAAAATTATATCGGTCTTGCAAGCAAAAGCAAGGATGGTAGCTTAATTGCTGATGTGGCTATAAAAATGGGTTATAAACTTGTAAGAGGTTCAAGCGGAAAGGGTGGGAGTGAAGCTTATCAAGAGATGGTAGCATTGCTCAAAAATCCATCTGTTCGGCTAATTATTACTCCAGATGGCCCAACTGGACCTGAACATATTCCCAAGGCTGGTGCGGTGCGCTTAGCAAGAGAAAGTGGAGTGCCTATTATACCTGTTATTGGACATGTAGCAAAAAGCTGGAAGTTTAAAAATTGGCATACTTTTTATGTCAGTAAACCGTTCAGTAAAACAAAGCTAGTTATTGGAAGTCCATTATACTTTAACAAAGAACAATCGATTGATGAATGCTTAGGTGTTGTTAAAGAATCTCTAATGTTAACTGATGAAATGGCGTCTTCAGATGCGTAGCATTTTATCTATTTTTTTATTTTTTTTCCCTATACATCTTTTATTTATCAAAATAAAAAACTTTGCTTATGATAACAATGTACTAAAGCCCACTATTATAGATCGAACAGTTATTAGTGTTGGCAATATTTCACTTGGTGGGTCAGGTAAAACTCCTTTTACTATAGCATTATCTAATTTTTTATATAAAAAGGGTTTTTCTGTTGGTGTAATAACAAGGGGATATGGAAGAAAAAATAGTCATGATAGTTTTTTACTTGATCAACAGTCTTGGGAAGATTGCGGTGATGAAACTCTAGTGTTAAAAAATAATCTAGATCCATCAATACCTATTTATGTATCAAAAAATAAGATTTTTGCTGCTGAGACACTAGCGAAAATGGGCTGTGATATTATTATTCTAGATGATGCTTTTCAGCATCGTAAAATTTCTCGAGACATTGATATTGTTCTTTTAACTCCAGACGAATTAGTAAACAAAAATAAAAAAACATTCCCGTGGGGTTTGTTAAGAGAGCCGTTTTATAATATAAAGAGGGCTAATATGGTAATTACTACTAAAGAAAATTTATATAACGAAAAAAAATCAAAAAAATACTCTCTTTCTCTTAACACTAAGTTTCAAGATGAATTGTTATGTTCAATAAAAAACACTAATACAAACATCGAAAGTTTGTCAAAGATAAACAGCTTGTTGTCTATATGTGCAATTGGAAAGCCAGAGAGCTTTCATAATAGCTTAAGATCTCTAAAAATCAACCCCCTGAAAGATTTAACGTATTCTGATCATTATAATTTCACGAAAAAAGATGTGGACATAATTATAGATAAAATAAAAAAATATAGTATAAAGGGTATTGTATGTACAGAAAAGGATTGGGTAAAATTAATAAGTTTTCAGGATGAGATAGTAATTCCTATTTATGCTGTTAGGCTTAATTATAGCCTAAATAAAGATATTGAAAAGACTGTTTTACGTCTATTATAAATATTTTCTAGATTATTGACTTTGCATATGTTATAAGCTAAGTTTTTGAACATTTAACACATTAGGAGGATTTAAATGGTAGAATTATTTTTAGAAGGTGGTCCGTTTATGTGGCCAATTTTGTTACTTTTATTAGCAGGCTTAGGGTTAGTCGGAGAGCGTGCATATTCACTCAATCAATCTCAAGCAGATTCTGAAGGATTTATGGACGCATTAAGACAATCACTTAAATCTGGTGGTACAAAAAAAGCTTTGGGTGTTTGTGCAGATCATGATGGTCCAGTATCAAATATTTGTGAAGCTGGTTTATCTAGAGTTGGAAAAGGAAGTGATAGAGTAGAAAAAGCAATCGAGAATGCTGGATCTCTTGAAATGGCTTTCCTAGAAAAGAACATGGGTTGGTTAACAGCAATTATTGCTATTGCTCCAATGATGGGTTTCACAGGAACTGTAGCTGGTATGATTTTTGCATTTGATGCGATTGCGGCAGCAAATGATATTTCTCCGGCAGTAGTAGCTGTGGGTATTTCTCAAGCATTGTTAACAACAGCTTTTGGACTAATTGTTGCTATGATTATTCAAATCTGTCAAAATTTCTTCTCTTCCATGATTGATGGAATGGTTTTAGATATGGAAGAAAGATCAATTGAATTAACGGATCTCTTAAGAGACGCTAAATAGTTTAGATGGCTATAAGAGAGAGAAAAGCTAGAACTGGAGCTATCCCTGAAGGTGGGATGGCAGACATTGCCTTTTTATTATTGGTATTCTTCTTGGTCACTACAACCATTGATATGGATAAAGGGCTTGGAATTATTTTACCAGCTGAAGGACAAGAACTAGAAATCAATAAGAAAAATATTCTTAATTGCTTAATTAGTTCTTCTGGCGCTGTTTTGCTAGGCGGCGAGCCTGTGGAATTAAAGGATTTAAGCCGTAGGGTAAAAGAAGAGCTTAGGGAAAACGATAAATTAATTGTTTCAGTAAAAGCTCATGAAAAGGCTCAGTATGATGTATATATTGAAGTGTTAGATCAACTGAAGCTAGCAAAAGCTACTCGTATATCAATCGCGGAGACAGAATGAAATTTAGAAGAAAATCTGGTGTAGAATCAAAAATATCAACCTCCTCAATGCCGGATATCATTTTTATGCTTCTTATTTTCTTTATGGTAACAACTGTATTAAGAGAATATTCGGGATTACCAGTATCTTTGCCAAAAGCAGAGCGTATTGAAAAACTAGAGTCTAAAAGACATACATCAGATATTTGGGTATCAAAAGATGGTTTAATTTCTATTGAAGATAAGTTATTTAATAATGATGATGTTCGTCATATAATGTACGAAAAAAGAGCTGCTGACCCACAGTTAACAGTATCTCTAAAAGCAGATCAAGCTGCTCGTATGGAAGTAATTTCTGGCGTACATAACGAACTTAGAAAAGCTGATGCACTCAAGCTCAACTATTCAACAAAAGTAAAGGTGCCTAATTAATGGATTTTGATGCTATAAAAAAATTCTTTTCAAAAATTAGCCCCATTTCTTGGACTGTTGATTTCTTATTAAGTCGTGCAAACCTAGCAAGTCATACTTTAAAACAAAAGTACTCTTCTGTTTTAAGGATAGGCGGTTTATTTGGTTGTATTTTTATGTTACTAGGGTTTTATAGTTTGCAGCGCTTCGAAAATGACATTGATATCGAAACAGAAGGTCAAATAATTATTGAAAATATTGAAATACCGGAGACGCAACAATTTGAAACGCCTCCACCTCCTGCTAGACCCTCTATACCAGTAGAGTCTGAAGATGATGATCTTGCAGATGACTTAACAATCGAGGAAACTGATTTAGATAATTTTGATGCTTGGGATGCACCACCCCCACCTCCTTCAGGACCACAAGTTAAGTTTATTCCTTATGACAAAGCGCCTGTACCGTTGATGCCAATTAGACCAGTATATCCAGATATTGCGCAAGAAGCAGGAATTGAAGGACAAGTTATTGTTCAATGTTTTATTGATAAAAAAGGGAAGGTAACAGAAACAATTATTCTTAAAGGAATTCCAAATACCGGTTTAAATGAATCAGCTATTGCTGCTCTTAGAAAAACAAGATTTAGGCCCGCCAAGCAAAGAGAAACGAAAGTTGGTGTATGGATTACAATTCCGATCAACTTTACTCTGCAGAACTAACTGTAATAGTTTTTAAAGTTTTATTACCAAAGCCAATTTCAACTTTATCTTTTGTTCGCAAACTACCTACTCCCCGAGGGGTTCCGGTAAAGATTATATCACCTTTCATCAATGGAATTTTATTAGACAAAAAATAAATTTGTTCTGCATAAGAAAATGTCATTTGTTTAAAATTTCCTTGCTGTTTTCTTTCGCCATTAAGATTCAACCAAAAATCTTCATTGATAGGTTTTGATAAAAAGTTTGAAACTACTGCCGCCCCTGAAAAAGACTTAGATAAAAGCCACGGTAATTTTTTGCTTTTAAGCTGGTTTTGATATTCCCTATCTGTTAAATCAATCCCTATAGCATATCCATCAATAAATGATCGTGAGTCTTGTAGGGATGTTCCTACTCCGTCCTTACCCACCAAAAGAACAATCTCTACTTCATAATCTATATTTCTGTTTTGCGGCATAAATATCTTTTGGGTTGTATTTAGCGATGGAAGTGATTTTTGAAAAAAGAATGGTTCTATTGGCTCGGTATTCCCTAGTTCTTCAGCATGCTCACTATAGTTCCGTCCAATACAATAGATGTTTTTTACTACTATATTCTCATTATTATCTTTTTGTATAGTATAATTTTTCAAAGTAATCCTATTTTTTCTTAATAAAACTACCAAGTTGAGCTTTAACAAATTCTCTATTCAAACGAGCTATATTTGTCTGTGATATTTCTTTTGGACATTCTGCGGAACAGGCCCCCGTGTTAGTACATGCTCCAAAACCTTCAGCGTCCATGGTTGCCACCATCTTATTTACTCTATCTGCCTGTTCTACTTCTCCTTGTGGTAAAAGAGCTAAATGTGATACTTTCGCTGAAGTAAATAGCATGGCTGATGAGTTTTTGCACGCAGCAACACATGCGCCACAGCCAATGCATGCTGCCGATAAAAATGCTTCGTCTGCATTACTTTTTTGAATTGGAATATAATTTGCTTCTTCTGCTTTACCGGTATCAACAGACACAAAGCCTGACGCAGAAATAATACGATCGAAAGATTTTCTGTCCACAGAGAGGTCTTTAATTACGCCAAATGATTTTGCTCTAAATGGTTCTAATAAAATATCGTCTTCATCGTTAAAAGATCTCATATGCAACTGACAAACTGTTGTGGCTTTTTGTGGGCCATGCGGTCTTCCGTTTATCATAAAACCACATGAACCGCATATTCCCTCTCTGCAGTCATGATCAAAAGCTACGGGATCCTTTTTTTCTTTAACTAGTTTATTGTTTAGAATATCTAGCATTTCTAAGAAAGAAATATTCGGATCTACGTTTTCTAGTCTATAGTCATGAAGCTTACCGTCTTTTTTATCTGATGGTTGTCTCCAAATTTTTAAATTAATATTCATTATTTATAGCTTCTGGTTTTTAATTTGACGTTCTTATATTTTAACTCTTCTTTAAAAAGGCTGGGCTTACCATTTTTATTATATCCCCACGCAGCAACATATTTAAAATCTTTATCATTTCTTTCTGCTTCATTCTCAGCTGTTTGGTATTCTTCTCTAAAATGTGCTCCACAAGATTCATTTCTATCTAGAGCATCATACGCCATTAATTCGGCGAGCTCTATAAAATCCTTTAATCTTAGTGCTTTTTCTAGCTCTTGATTCATGTCCTTGTCACTACCTGGAATAGATACATTTTTCCAAAACTTTTCTTTAATTTTTGGAATAGAATCAATGGCATGATTAAGCCCTTTTTTATCTCTTGCCATACCAACCTTGTCCCAAACTACCTTACCAAGCTCTCTATGAACCTCATCCACTACTAAATCTCCTTTAATAGACATAATTTTTTCAATATCTTTTTCTGTTTCTTCTACTGCATCTACAAATTCTTTTTGATCTGTTTTATTTGAAAAGTCTGGATTTTCTGTAGCTAAATAATCCATTATCGTGTGTGGTGCTACAAAGTAACCGTCTGCTAATCCCTGCATAAGTGCGCTTGCGCCTAAGCGGTTTGCTCCGTGGTCAGAAAAATTACTCTCCCCAATAGAGAAAAGTCCTGGAATAGTAGTCATAAGATTATAGTCTACCCACAGTCCTCCCATTGTATAGTGAACCGCTGGGTATATCTTCATCGGTGTTTTATATGGATTTTCGTCCGTAATGTTTTGATACATATCAAATAAATTTCCATATTTTTCTTTAATGAATTGTTCTCCCTTTTCTTTGATAGCTTTTTTAAAATCAAGATAAACAGCTACTCCTGTATTGCCCACTCCTTGACCGTTATCACAAACTTCCTTTGCTCTTCTACTAGCAACATCTCTGGGTACGAGATTACCAAACGCTGGATATATTCTTTCTAAATAATAATCTCTTTCTTCTTCCGGGATATCTACTGCTTTTCTGGTATCATTCTTTTTCTTTGGTACCCAAACTCTTCCATCGTTTCTTAAGCTTTCGCTCATTAAGGTAAGTTTAGATTGAAAATCATTTTTTACTGGAATACAAGTTGGATGTATTTGAGTAAAACTAGGGTTTGCGAACAACGCCCCCTTTCTGTGTGCTCTCCAATTTGCTGTTACGTTACTTGCCATAGCGTTTGTTGATAGATAATACACGTTGGAATATCCGCCGGTTGCAAGAATTACAACATCGGCTGAATGTGATTCAATTTTACCATTTAATAAATTTCTTGTAACAATACCCTTTGCTTTTCCATCGACGGTAACAATATCTAGCATGTCATGTCTAGGATAAAAAGATACTTTTCCTGAGTTCGTTTGTCTGCTTAGAGCAGAATATGCTCCCAATAATAATTGTTGTCCAGTTTGTCCTCTGGCATAAAATGTACGTGAAACCTGTACTCCGCCAAAAGATCTATTATCTAATAAACCGCCGTACTCTCTTGCAAAAGGAACCCCCTGTGCTACGCATTGATCAATAATATTAACGCTTAGCTCTGCAAGACGATAAACATTATCTTCTCTAGATCTAAAATCTCCCCCTTTAATGGTATCATAAAAAAGCCTCATCACGCTATCACCGTCTTGTTTATAGTTTTTTGCTGCGTTTATACCGCCCTGAGCTGCAATACTATGTGCTCTTCTAGGAGATTCGTGATATGAAAAAGCGTGAATATTAAATCCTTTTTCTGCTAACGTTGCTGCGGCAGAAGCTCCTGCTAAACCAGTCCCAATAATGATCACTTTATACTTATTTGCCTCTTCTGGGGTAAGCTTATTAAGTGTTTTTTTATAATCTTCCCACTTGGTGTGAAGCTCTCCATTCGGAGCATTAGAGTTAAGTTTAAAATCGTTCATATTTATATAAGCCTTATGATAAAACCAAACCATAGTGGAATGGAAATAAATCCAAGAGGAATCCAAAACCAAAATATGATTGATACATTGTTATACAATTTTTCATATTCTGTTCCTACAATACCAAGTGTTTGCCCGGCAGAAGAAAATCCGTGCTTAAGATGATATCCAAGCAATGCGATAGCAACAATATAAAAAACTGAAAAAAATGGGTTTGCAAATCCTACCTCATTGCCCAAAACAACCTCATAATAGCTCATCCCTTGCATATCAAAATTAAATTTATACCAGAAAGTGGCCCAGTGTGTTACTAGAAATATAAAGATAAAACTTCCCGTAAATGCTGCATATCTAGCAGATGAAGACGTATTTTCTTTACTATATGAGTCTATATTTTTTTTGGCTTTTCTATTTTTCCACCATAATAATATTCCGCTATATGCATGACTTAAAACAAATGCTAATAAAAAAAATTCTGCAATTCTAATTAGGAATCCCAGCTTATGAAGTTTTTCAACATATCCGTTAAACGCTGCTTCGCTCACAAAAAGAAATAGGTTTCCAAATAGATGGAACGCCATAAAGAAAGATAGCAATAATCCTGTTATTGCCATTAAAATTTTTCTTCCAATTGAAGATGTTAATATTTGAAATATGGACATAAATTTACCTAGTGCTAAAGTCAATGTTATAACCCGTTTCGCTAAAGGTAAAGACAAAAAAAATATGGTAGATAATTTTAAAATTGCTGGTGGTCATAAAGATACAGTCGATTCTGCAAGCAATGTTTTAAAAGAAGGTGGTAATGCTTTTGATGCAGCAATTGCCGGCGTCTTTGCTTCTATGTCTTGTGAATATTTGTATACTGGTGCTGCAAGTGGTGGCGCAATGCTAGTAAAAAAGAACGGTTTCTCTGCTGATATAATAGATTTCTTTGTAGAAACGCCACCTATTGATTCTTCGAAAGTAAAAGATTTTAAAGCCATAAATGCCGATTTTGGCAATACAAAACAAGAATTTAACATTGGTGCTGGATCTGTGGGAATACCTGGAACTCTTCCTGGATTAATTCAGATACATAAAGAATATGGATCTTTACCTTTTTCGGTTTTAGTTGAACAAGCTATTGATCTTTCTAAAAAGGGATGTTTAGTATCAAAAAACCAAGAATATTTGTCAGAAGTATTGTTCCCTATAATATCCTCTTCTAAAGTATTAGAATCTCTGTTTATAAAAGATGGGTCTTTGTTAAAAGAGGGAGATTTATTCTTTAACACAGAATTTGCGTCGTTTTTAGATCAATTTCTTTATGAAGATGCAGCAACGTTTTATAAGCATGAAGTTTGTCCTCTTTTTTATAACTCATTTAAAGCGGGTGGTATTATTGAACTAAAAAATTTACAAGAGTATACACCTAAAAAAAGGGCGCCTCTTGAATTAAAGTATTGTGGTCATCAAATTTTTATGAATCCACAGCCATCAACAGGCGGTACATTAATTAATGTGGGCCTTAAGCAGCTAAGCGGGTTGGATGTCGTTTCTAAACAAGATATAGAGGGTGCTTTACATAAAATCAAAAATTTCAAAGATCAGGACATGGTTGGATCTACTACACACCTTAGTGTTATTGATAAAGAAAATAATGTTGCTTCCGTTACAACAACAAATGGGGTGGGCGCTGGTTTTACGGTTCCGGGAACCGGAATTATGCCCAACAACATGTTGGGTGAAAAACACTTAAATATGAACGGGTTTCATAACTGGAAATCTAGACAAAGAATACCAAGTAATATTTGTCCAACACTAATAATTGATAAAAACAATAATCTAACTACGCTAGGTTCTGCTGGGAGCAGTAGAATCATTTCTGCTACCATATCCGTAATAAGTAATTTGCTTCATAACGAAATGTCACTGAAAAGGTCTATTTCCAAATCAAGAATTCATCTTGAGGGGGATACTTTACACTGCGAACCAAGTGATAATCACCCAAAATATAAAACAAAAAATGTGGTCGTCTGGGGTGGAAAGAATATGTATTTTGGCGGGGTGAATGCTTGTAGCTCGTTTGAGTCTGTTGGCGATGAACGTAGAAGCGGAGTATCCGTTTAATAAATTATAACTTTTGGTAGAAAAGCCAAAAAGATCCCAGTATCAGACCCACTCCCTCTCTTTGATATTCCAACAACCCTGTCATCGTGCTGTCAGTCTGGTCATAGATAGATGTATCTAAAATCCCAGAAACAATTAAAGCTCCAAAGATAAAAAATATATTTCCGACAATTTTTTGAGCACTCAAAGGTAGTTTTTTCTTTGAAGTAAGCGGCATTATTGATATAACTAGGTAAGTAGGAAGCCAAATAAACCAATCGGGGTCATTAATATTTAATAGCCCAAAAATAAAGAACATTGCTGAACCTAACCAAATCATGTCTTACTACATAACCAAGAAAATAATTGGGTCATTTCTTTATTATTAAACATTATTTCTGGGTGCCACTGTACGCCTATAAAGTTCTTCCTATCTTTAATTTCTATCGCTTCTATTATACCGTCCTGTGCTGTTGCTGTAACAACGATATCTTTTCCCAAAGCATTAATACACTGGTGGTGGCTGCTTTTGACGTCTATACTCTTTTTATTAATAATTTTTGAAAGTATAGAATTTTGATGAGTAATAGTAATGGGATGAGTACTGGCTTCCCCATTGAAAACCCCATGATCAATATGATTTTTAACTAGTGTTGGAATATCTTCTAAGAGATTTCCTCCGTATATAACATTTACATGTTGAACTCCCGCACAAATTGCGAGAATTTTTTTGTCTTGCTTCATTCCCTCTAAAAAAAGCGCCCTATCAAAGCTTTCTCTACTTTCAGACATAACGTCTTCATCTAGTAGTTGTGGATTTGTTGATAAATACTTATTTGCTGGAATATCTGGGCCACCCACCATCAAAATTCCGTCTAGGTTTGATACTAAAGATTCTATTTTATTTAATTTTTCTGTGTGGTTGAGTGTGACTGGGCACGCATCGACATTCCAAACTGCTTGATAGTATGACTGTTTCGTAGCATTCCAGATAGAGCCCTTTCTCTCAATATCATAAGGATTGATTCCAATTAAAGCTTTTTTCAAAAGAACTCCTCTCTTAAAACTTATATTCGTTGAGCTTAGGAACTTTATTCATTAATTCTTTTAAAGTGCCTTCATAGTTCTTTTTATTATATCTAGCTTTCCATACTCCGGACGGCTCACCCTCTTTGAAGTTTCCACTTATAGTGGGGTTTTCTTGAGGAGCAACGTAGTTCCATACTCCAGTTTTTTTATTATTTTTGTATTGTCCTCTTCCATAAAAACGCGAACCAAAATCAATATCTGGTCCCTCTGTCCACTCTCCGGTTTTTACATCTTGCTCATATGTGCCGGATGCAATTTTTCTTGATTTCGTAATATTTGACTCTATAATACTATTATCTTCTTTTTTATAATGCGCCCAAACTCCTTCTTTTTTTCCAAACTGGTATGATCCAGTTTTTTTAAGAGCCAAAGAACCTTCTTTCATTATAAAATATTCTTTCCAATCACCGGTTTTAATACCCTCTTTATACGCTCCCTTTCCTCGGTTTGGAGAATATGGAGATAGATTGTGAAAAGGCCCGTTTAAAAGTCCATTAAGATAATTTTCTTTCCATCCCGTATCTTTTCCGCTTTCGTACCAAATCCATGTATCAATTTTTTTGCCTTCAGAATATTCGCCCTCACTAACTATCACTCCTTCTGGGTCCCAACTTTTCCATAATCCTGATTTTTTCCAGTTTTCATAGTTTCCAGCTTGTATAAGCGCTCGCGTGTTTGGGTCTCTTTCTTTCCATCTTCCTGCACCATCTTCAAAGGTGATTTCTCCTCTAGTAATTAGTCGCCCTTCATTATCTTTGCTCCAAGTCGTCCAAGTTCCAACAATTTTTCCATCTTCATATTTAATATATTCTAGTCTCTTATTTTTTTCTCTAGGCCCGGGGAATAAATATGTCACCTGCTCACCCTCTGGGACACCCTTAATATATTTAGCCTTTTTTTGTGTTCCTTTTTGAATATCTACTTCAAACCAATCCCCATCCTTAAGACCTTTTTTATATATCCCTACTAGCTCTCCATATTTATCTAATACATCTCCCGAAAAAACGCTGTCTGATTCTTTGTTATAAGCAAGACCATCCTCTTTAATAACTATTTGATCTTCATAAATTTCACCCGAACAAGAAATCATGAGTGCTGTGATAAATATTATAAATGTTTTTTTCATACCCTCTCCTTAAATTGATGCGGCTAATATTGGTTAAGCCGTAAAATTTTTAAACAGCATTAATGTATTCATTATGAACTTTAAACAAAAAATATATTTTTTTTCACAAACGAAAACTGACGGCGATCAATCTATGTCAGAAGTGTTGGGTGGAAAGGGTGCTAACATTGCTGAAATGTGCAAACTTGGTCTGCCCGTTCCTCCCGGATTTACTCTTGCAACTAGCCTATGTAATGATTTTTTAAAAAATAAAAAACTATCTATGGCTCTTAAAAAAAATGTAAAAAAATATATTACAAAAACTGAAAAAATAGTCGGTAGCTCATTTGGTGGAGAGAACCCCCTACTTTTATCTGTAAGGTCTGGCGCTCCTGTATCTATGCCTGGAATGATGGAAACTATTTTAAATATTGGTTTAACCTCTGAAACTCTTCCACATCTTATTTCCCGATCTGGAAACGAAAGATTTGCTTATGACAGTTATCGCAGGCTAATTATGATGTATTCTGATGTTGTTATGGAAAAATCTTTACATCTCAACAAAACCAAAAAACCCGTTCGGATTAAAATGGAAAAACTTCTTTCACAAATGAAGAAAAAGTATAGTCATAAGAGCGATGCAACAGTATCAGCTGATCACTGGAAGGAACTAATATCACAATATCTAGACTTAGTTAAAAAGGACTTTGGGGTTGCATTTCCAGATGATCCATATGATCAACTATTTGGTGCAATTGGGGCGGTTTTTTCTAGCTGGAATGGTAAAAGAGCAAAAGAATATAGGGTGTTTGAAAACATACCTACAACAATGGGAACGGCAGTTAGTGTGCAGGCTATGGTTTTTGGAAATTTAGGTAAAAACTGTGGTACGGGAGTTGCATTTACCAGAAATCCGTCGAATGGAGAAAATGAGTTTTACGGTGAATGGCTTCAAAACGCTCAAGGCGAAGATGTTGTGGCTGGAATTCGCACACCGCATCCTATACTAGCTGATTCTGGTTCAAAACTAAGCCTTGAAAAGGTGATGCCAAAAGCATATAAACAGCTTGAACGCGTAAGAAAAAAACTAGAAAAACACTTTGATGAAATGCAAGATATTGAATTTACTATCCAGGATGAAAAATTGTGGATGCTTCAAACAAGGACCGCAAAAAGAACAGGAATTGCTGCAATTAAAATTGCCACAGATATGGTTCGCGAAAAACTGATTGATAAAAAAACAGCACTTTCTCGTATTCAACCAAACCAAATTTACGAAAGCCTTTTAAAAAACATAGAGCCAGATTCTTTAGTTGGGGTGTCTGCTGTTGGTAGTGGTTTGCCAGCTGGCCCCGGGGCCTCTTCAGGTGAAATAGTTTTTACAGCAGAAAAAGCTGAATTTTTAGGTAAAAAAGGGAAAAAAATTATTCTTCTCAGAGAAGAAACCTCACCTGAAGATATTCATGGTATGCACTATTCTGAAGGGATTTTAACTTCTCGCGGTGGCCTAACTAGCCATGCAGCTCTTGTTGCTAGGGGTTGGGGCAAAAGCTGTGTTGTTGGTTGTCAAACCCTACATATCAACAATAACCAACGCTCTGGGTCCATTGGAGATATAAAAATAAAAGAAGGTGACTGGATAACTCTAAATGGGTCCACTGGAGAGATTTTTCTTGGTAAGATGTCTTTATTCCAAAATCCTATTGACGCATCGGGGCCGCTAACTGAGTTGCTTTCTTGGGCGGATCAAATACGAAAATTAAAGATTAGAACTAATGCAGATACTCCAGAAGACTGTGAAAAAGCTTTAAGTTTTGGTGCTGAAGGCATTGGATTGTGCCGTACTGAACATATGTTTTTTGAGGAAACTCGCGTGCATGAGTTTAGAAAAATGATTTTGGCTGAGAATAAAAAATCTCGGGTTAAACACCTGACAAAGCTTCTACCTTATCAGACTAAAGACTTTTACAGCATTTTAAAGGTTATGAATGATAAACCTGTCACTGTTCGATTATTAGACCCCCCACTACATGAATTTATCAATATTGGTAACAAAGAACTGGAACATCTTGCTTTAGATTTAAAGAAATCTAAAGCCTCTATTTTATCAAGGATTGATTTCTTAAAGGAGTCAAATCCAATGTTGGGGCATCGTGGTTGTAGGTTGGGCATATCTTACCCCGAAATTACAGAAATGCAAGTTGAGGCTTTGTTGGAGGCAGCTTTAAAGCTTAAAAAAGAAGGTGGTAATCCAAATGTAGAGATTATGATCCCTTTGGTTTCACATGTTAACGAATTTGTTAATCAGAAGAATATTGTTTTGAGTGTTTTTGATAAACTTTCACAGAAGCGCGGTCTAGATTTGAAATTTAAAATTGGAACTATGATTGAGGTTCCACGTGCTTGTCTTGTCGCAGAGGAAATAGCAAAACATGCTGATTTTTTTAGTTTTGGTACTAACGATCTTACACAAACAACTTTCGGGTTTAGCAGAGATGACACAAGTACTTTTTTTGAATCATATTTTCAAGAAAAGATTTTGCCTGTTGATCCATTTGAACAAATTGATAGGGGTGGTGTAGGTAAATTAATGCGTATCGCTGTGCAAGATGGAAGAAAAACAAAAAAATCTATCTCTATTGGAATCTGTGGTGAACATGGAGGGGAACCTAACAGTATTAGGTTCTGTAGTGATCTTGGTTTAAACTATGTTAGCTGTTCTCCGTTTAGGATACCTATTGCGAGACTAGCTGCAGCACAAGTGGAGTTGTAAAATGAAAGAAAAATTAGATATTATTGTATATGGATCTACGGGGTTTACAGGAAGTCTCTGCGTTAAATACTTGAAAGAAAACTATCCTGATATAAAGTTTGGTATCGGTGGTAGAAACAAAGATAAGCTTCAGTCTGTTTGTGATAAACACTCTTTAGAGTGTAATATATTTATAGCTGATGGGGATGACTCAGAAGCTCTAGATAAAATAACTAGTAGCACTAGGGTTGTTATTTCTACGGCTGGTCCATTTCACAGATATGGATCTAAGATGGTTGCTTCTTGTGTTAAAAATGGGGCCCACTATGTTGACATTACTGGAGAAAATTTTTGGGTGAGAGAAATGATTGCTAAGCATCATGAAGAAGCAAAAAGAAAAGGTGTTCGTATAATTTCTGCTTGTGGTTATGACTCTGTACCATCTGATCTTGGGGTGTTTTTTGCTGTAAAATCATTTGGTGAACCGGTAAAATCTGTTTTTTCCTATCATACTTGGAAGGGTGAAGCTTCAGGCGGAACCATTGAAACGATGTTTGCTGCAAGAGATCTCAAGCTAGACAGATCATCTTTTGGTGCTTTTGCTTTAAATCCAAAAGATTCTGTTACTTCTTCACAAAAAAAACGTACCAGCGACAGGGTTGCTGTTGAAAAAAATGATACAATTAATGCATGGACCGGCCCTTTTGTAATGGCTATGGCCAATACCCGCGTTGTAAGAAGGGGGGCGGCTCTTTTAGCTGAGAATAACAATGGTTATGGTGAAAATTTTGTTTATAAAGAAAGCGCTTATTATTCAAAAAGACGTAGCGCCTATATTACAACTTTTATGTTATATCTTATGGGTTTTGTTATTGTTACTCCCCTTAGAAAGTTTGTTAGGCCTTTGTTAAAAAAACCTGGACAGGGCCCCAGTCAGTCTGTCATGGATGGTGGGTACTTTAAGTGTAAATTTGTCGTAACCGGAGAAAGTGGTCATCAAAAGATTTATAGTATGAGCGGTAGTGGAGATCCGGGATATAAGGTAACCTCTAAACTTGTTTGTGAAGGAGCTCTATCTCTATTAGGAGACCACAACAACCTTCCGGGTGGTGCTAATTACGGGGGTATTCTGACTGCATCTTCCGGATTAGGCAGCGTTTTAATTGATAGACTTGAAAAGGCTGGAATTGCGTTTGAAGAAACCTCTTAATGCTTGTGTTTAGTAGAAATATAATTAAAATAAAAATTTTTGTGTTTTTACTTTTAGGTTTGGGCACACTACAAGCACAAAGCGGCTCTCAATATCAAGAACTTGTGCAACTCTTTGAAGAGTGGCGCGATTTTGAAACACCCCCAACGCTAAATGGAGCACCTGATTATACCAAAAAAAGATTTAATAAAGATCACAGAGCTTTTAAGTCTTTAACAATACGCTTGAACAAAATTAATTTTGATGATTGGAAAGCTGAACAACAAATAGATTGGCACGTAGTTAGGGCAGAAATGAATGGTTATGATTTTAACTATAGAGTTCTTAGACCATGGGAAAGAGATCCGGCATTTTATCAAACTATTTGGACCTATAAAAGTGATGTGCCGGCACATGAAGGACCGACCAACCATGCTGTCCTGGAACTTTGGACTTATCGTTTTCCAATTACAGAAAAAGAGCAAGCTCGCCTTTCAGCAGAGCTGAGCGTTATCCCCCCACTACTTAAGCAAGCTAGAAAAAATTTAACAGGAAATGCGCGCGACCTGTGGATAGCAGGAATTAATAATTTTTATCAACAAAAGGTTCATTTAGAAGGATTGATGGAAAAAATACCAAAAAATAACAAGGGTCTACAAAATAGCCTGGTTGGAGCAATACAGGCAACCGGGTCTTTTATTTCTTGGTTGGAAGATCAGGCTAAATATAAAAGTGGGCCTTCTGGTATTGGAAAAGATAATTATACCTGGTATCAAAAAAATGTCCACCTAGTTCCTATTAGTTGGGAAGAAGAGGTTGGGTTACTTCAAAGAGAATTAGACCGTGCCTGGTCTTCGTTGATTCTAGAAGAAAAAAATAATGCCGGTCTTCCTCCGATGGTTGCAGCACAAACATCGGAAGAGTTTGACGCTATGGCAGAAGAGGGCGTTGTTAGGTTTATGCGCTTCTTAGAAGAAAAAGAAATTATGCCCATTAAACCAAACATGGAGCCTGCTTTAAGAAAACATATGGGTTCATTTGTTCCAGAAGAAAGTAGAAATTTTTTTACTATAGGAATGCACTATGACCCAGTTCCGCTATACTCACACTTTTATCATTGGTTTGATTTAGCTCAAATGGAAGATGAACCACATGAAAGCCCTATTCGTAGAGGGCCGCTTCTATATAACATTTTTGATTCTAAAAGCGAGGGAATTGCAACGGGAGTAGAAGAAATGTTTATGCATGCTGGTCTTTACGAAGACAATCCTCGCTCAAAAGAAATTATATGGATTATGCTTGCTCAGAGAGCAGCGAGAGGGTTGGGATCTTTATATGCACATGCAAATATGATGAATATGGAGGAGGCTGGTGCCGTTCATGTTAAGTGGACTCCAAGGGGGTGGATGGAGCGTGAACCGCACTTATTAAAATTTGAACAACATCTTTATTTAAGGCAGCCCGGTTATGGAACTTGTTATATAACGGGAAAATATCTTGTAGAAAAAATGATAACCGATAGAGCGAGACAGCTGGAATCTATTGGAGAGGTTTTTATAATGAAGGATTTTTTTGAGGCCTTCAACAATGCAGGAAATATACCAGCTGAATTAGTTCGCTGGGAAATAACTGGTGAAAAAACTATAGCCAGATAATAGTAA
The DNA here is from genome assembly GCA_000402815.1 of Candidatus Neomarinimicrobium atlanticum. Taxonomy (GTDB): domain Bacteria; phylum Fidelibacterota; class Marinisomatia; order Marinisomatales; family Marinisomataceae; genus Marinisoma; species Marinisoma atlantica. The sequence continues at coordinate 36,008 of AQSA01000006.1, forward strand.
TTCCTGGGTTTCTTCTGTTAAAATCTTCGTCGTCGCTTGTTAGAAATCCTGACCTCATATCAACGGCATCTTTATTAAACATGTCATAATCTTCACCATTAATCACGCCCCTAAATCTTCCTCTTTGTTCTTTTGCCCACCTTCTAACCTCCGAGGCAACCCTTCCACTTCCAAGACCGTGTATTATTTTTACAGCTGTAGTTTGTGAGTCAGATTTTGCTGTACTAATTGCCACTTCTAGGTCTGTAATAGCGTCACTGGCATTTTGTCCTGCGTGTCCTATATCTATTTCTTTTAACATATCTTTAAAATTGTCTATATTTGTTTTCTATGAATAGCGATTTAACTAAAATTAAAGCTCTTTTTAAATCTCAGCTAGAGAAACATTCAACTTTAGCAAAATCTACACATAGCGACAGAAAGCAAAAACTAAAAAGGTTATTAGATAATTTTATGGCCATGGAACAAGAAGCTGTGGATGCTCTTTCTCTTGACATGAAAAAAAGTCCAACTGAATCTATTATAAGTGAAGTTTTGGGTGTTAAGGCAGAGGCTGACTTTGCTATTAAAAATCTAAAAAAATGGATGAAATCTAAAAGGGTTCCTTCGCCATCTACAATTTTATTTACGTCTGGTTGGGTTCGTCCAGAACCAAAGGGCAGTATATTAATTCTTTCTCCTTGGAACTATCCTATCTTGTTATGTCTTAATCCGCTCATTGCAGCTATAGCCGCAGGAAACACGGCTATTATTAAACCTTCTGAGTTTACTCCAGCATCCGGGGCTTTTTTAAAAAAATTGATTGAGATGACGTTTGACAGCGACGAGGTTGCCGTTGTATTGGGAGATCAAAAAGTGGCTATTGAATTATTATCTCACCCCTTCAATCACGTTATGTTCACCGGTAGTCCGTCAACGGGAAAGCTTGTAATGTCTGCAGCAGCTAAACATCTGTCTGGTGTTACCCTAGAACTGGGAGGAAAGTCTCCTGTTCTTGTTGATGACAGTGCCAACACTTCTGAGGCCGCATGGAAGCTGGCTTTCTATAAGTTTGCCAACGCAGGACAAACATGTACTGCTCCAGATTATATCCTATGCCACAAAAGCAAGAAAGATGATTTGGTTTCGGGGCTAAAGGAAAACTTTAGAAAATTTTTTGAGGGAAATAACAACGGGCCCTCTCCCGACTACTGTCAAATTGTAAATGAAACACACTTTGATAGGATTAAGGGGTATTTAGAAGACGCCAAAGAGTTAGGTGCCACGGTAGCGGTTGGTGGTAGCACAGATAAAAATAGTGGGTTTATTGCTCCAACAGTTCTTTGTGATGTTTCAATGGACTCTCTAGTTATGAAAGAGGAAATTTTTGGACCATTAATGCCAATTATTACATATAAAAATTTAGACGAGGCTATATCTTTTATTAACAAAAGAGATAAGCCCCTTGCTCTTTATTTGTTTAGTTATAACAAAAAAAACCAAAAAAGACTCACAGAAGAAACGTCAAGTGGTGCGCTGGTATTTAATGACTGTGTTATCCACCACACAAACCCAAACCTTCCTTTTGGCGGTATTAACAATAGCGGTCTTGGAAGCTATCATGGTAAATATGGCTTTGATGCTTTTTCTCATGAAAAGGCTATTTTAAAAAGTAGCGCTTGGTCTCCTTTTAAGCTAATGCTTCCGCCCTATACCAAAAGAAAACGCGCCTTAGTTAATATGATAAAAAAACTCTCCTAGAGATTTCATTTCTAAAATCTATGACAGTGTTGGCATACTTGTCTGATCTATTATAGGTGCGAATACTTCTCCAGATTGGCGATCTAAAAGTAAAGTTGTGGTTATTTTCTGGATATCCATTTTCGGTTAAATAGTATGCTATACTCCCCAAAACATCTTCCCAGTTATATGGGTCTTTTTTATTGTCTCCACTATAGTCTATAGAAAGCTTATTAAAGCTAGACGGAATAAACTGTCCATATCCAAATGCTCCGGCATAAGAACCCTCTAGCTGAAATGGACTAATATTCTGCTCTTTTGTATATAATAATAAGTGGTAAAGCTCCTTTGTAGCCCAGGTAGAGCGCTTGGGTAGACTAACTATTTGTGTATACAGAGAATTAAACACCGTGTATTCCGCATATCTCTTACCATAGTTTGTTTCTATTCCAACGATTGAAACTAAAATAAGGGGGTCAATATCGAACTCTAACATAATTTTATTTAGGAGGTCTTTGTTTTGAAAATAAAAAACTACCCCCTTATCAAGCCTATCTTCGGTGAAAAAAATTCTTTTATACTCCTTATATGTCTTAATTTTTTCTGGCTTTTTATTAAACCTTTGAAGAATCGTGGGCTCTTGTTTCAAAAGAGGGCTTTCAAAAATTTCTCTAATCTCGCTGATACTATAATGATCTTGGATCTTAGTTTCATTGATCAACCTATTAAACGCTTTATAGTTTTCTCCAGCCTCCTGAGTAAAAACCGGGGAAAAACAAAAATAAATATATAGTGTTGTTTTAATCGCTAATTTCATTGAGTTAAATTTAATAATATTGTTAAGCTAGATATGAAAAAAAATAAATTTTTATTGTTAATGATTGCTCTTCTTTCGGTGAGCTCTGCGTCTTTAGTGGTACGAATGTTGCCAGACACCAATGCAATAACTATTGCTTTTTGGAGAATGTTTTTGGCTAGTATCATGGTCTTTACTATTTCTTACAAGAATATCTTCTCTTTTGTTCCGGACAAAAAAATAATGTTGGCTGGAGTTTTTTTAGGTATACACTTTGCTCTTTTTTTTAGGAGTGTTCAATTAACGTCAATTGCGGAAGCTGCTCTTCTTGGAACTACAGCCCCAATATTTACTGAGCTTTATGCTATTATATTTCAAAAAAAACCGATTCTTCCTGTGGTAATTTTTGGACTATTTGTGGCATTTGTTGGTGCTGGTGTTCTGGTAAGTCAAAGTTCGTTTAGTGAAACGGGAGCGCTCGGAAATGTGTTAGCCATTTTATGCTCCATTGCCATTTCTTTTGTTTTGGTTGTTGGTAAAGATATTAGAAAGAGCGTTGGTTTATTTGAGTATACTCGCTGGCTGTTCTTCTTTGCTTCTTGTACCCTGTTTATTATTTCTTTAATTGCTAACGTTTCTATTTTTTCTTTTTCACCCGAAGACTTCCCATGGTTTATTTTCTTGGCACTTGTTCCGACAATGGTTGGTCATAATATATTTTATTATTTAATCAAAACACTAAACACTACAACGGTTGCTGCTGTTCCGCTCGGTGAGCCTATAATATCTTCGTTGGGAGCTTTAGCTCTTTTTGGTGAACCAATTGGTGTTGCGGTGGTGGTTGGCGGTGGGATTACTTTGCTTGGTGTTTTTTTGGTAGTGCGCTTTGGAGAATAAATTAGTGTTGTTCTGAAAGTCTTTCTTTCTTTTGTGTTGCTTCTCTTTTTTGTTGATCTAAATCCATTTTACGCAACCTAACAGACATTGGGGTTATTTCTACAAGCTCATCTTCTGATATAAACTCAATAGATTGGTCTAGTGAAAGCTCTCTCGGAGGTCTAACGGTTACTGTATTATCAGAACCCGAACTTCTCATGTTGGAAAGCTTCTTTTCTCTTGTAATGTTTAAGGCAAGGTCGTTGGTTTTGTTTCTTTCTCCAATGACCATTCCATCATACACCTCTGTTCCAACGCTAACAAAAAGCTCTCCTCTGTCTGCCATATTAATACAGGCATACGTTGTTACTTTGCCGTGCCTATCAGAAATTAGTGCGCCGGTATTTCTTTGAGGTATTCTACCAAACCAGGGGGCATATCCATCAAAAAGCTTGTTCATAATTCCTGCGCCTTTTGTGTCTGTAATAAATTGACTTCTAAAACCAATTAGCCCTCTAGAGGGTATAGAAAACTCTAATGAAACTCTACCAAAGCCATGGTTTTGTAGGTTTGTCATTCTTCCTTTTCTTGCAGAAAGTTTTTCTGTCAGGACTCCCACCTTATCTTCTGGAACATCTAAAAATACTTTTTCCATTGGCTCCATTACTTGGCCATTTTCTTCTCGAGTAATTACTTTGGGTTTTGAAACCATAAACTCATATCCCTCTCTTCTCATGGTTTCAATTAAAACCGCCATTTGTAACTCGCCCCTTCCTCGAACCTCATATGCATCTGTTCTGTCTGTTTTTAAAACCTGCAAAGAAACGTTACTTAAAATTTCTTCTTCCAACCTGTCGTTAATGTGCCTGGTTGTTAAATATTTTCCTTCCTTTCCTGCAAAAGGACTATTGTTTACATAAAACAACATAGAAACTGTTGGTTCGTCAATTTCAATTCTTGGAAGTGGTTCTGGGTTTTCGTGGGAAGATATAGTGTCTCCGATTGTAATGTTTTCGATCCCAGCTACTGCAATAATATCTCCGGCTTCAAGTTTATCCACTTTGTTTTTTTTCAAACCCTTAAATGTATATAGGGCAGAAAACTTGTGCCCGGATGTGGTTTTTTCTTCTCCACACAACGAATAGCGCTTATTCATCTCTAATGTTCCATGATTAAGTCTTCCTATTGCAATTTGGCCTACATAAGAATCATAATCTAGGTTTGTAATAAGAAATTGTGGGGTTTTTGCGTCATCTGCAATCGGTCCAGGTATGTTGGTTAAAATTGTGTTAAAAAGGGCGTCAAGCGTTTCTGACTTGTCCTCTAATTTAATGTGCGCAACTCCCTCTTTAGCGTTTGTATAAATAATAGGAAATTCAATTTGCTCGTCATTTGCATCTAAATCAATAAATAGGTCGTAAACCTCGCTTACAACCTCGTCAATTCTGGCGTCTGGTCTATCAATTTTATTAATTACTAAAATAATTGGTATGTTTTTGTCAAGAGCCTTTTTCAAAACAAATCGTGTTTGTGGTAAGGGCCCCTCGCTTGCGTCTACTAATAACAGGGCTCCGTCAACTAGGTTTAAGCTTCTTTCAACCTCTCCACCAAAATCAGCGTGACCTGGCGTATCCATGATATTAATTTTGATATCCTTATAATATACTGCCGTATTTTTGGCTGTAATTGTAATTCCTCTTTCTTTTTCAAGATCCATTGAGTCCATAACTCTGTCTTGAAGCTCTTGGTGGGCTTTAAAGGTTCCGCTTTGTTGTAACATTCCATCTACCAGGGTTGTTTTTCCGTGATCTACGTGTGCTATAATCGCAATATTTCTGAAATTGTTTTTTCTCATTTTTGTATAATAATTTGGTTGGAATATAAAGCTAAATACGGCCTGGTCGCATATTTATTATACTTCCGCGTTAAACAGCCATTGGAGCTTTGATACTATCCATTGGGTCGTAGCTATTTAATTTAAACTCTTTTGGGTCTGTCATTACAACGTCGTCGATTGAGGAAAATTTTGGTATCGATATTGTTGGTGCCGGTTTTGGGGTGCGCTTGATTTGCTCTTTTACTTGATCAAAGTGATTCTTATAAATATGGCTGTCTCCTCCTGTCCAAACGAAATCTCCCGGCTTCATGTTCAGTAGTTGGGCCATAATACAGGTTAAAAGGCTATATGATGCAATGTTAAAAGGAACACCCAAAAACATGTCTGCGCTTCGCTGGTACATTTGACAGCTCAGCTCTCCATCTTGTACGTGGAATTGAAACATTGTATGACAGGGAGGTAGTGCCATTTTATGAACTTCGCTTACATTCCAGGCGCTTACTATGTGCCTTCTACTATAGGGGTTGTCAGAAAGGTTTTTTAAAACTGTTGAAATTTGGTCGACGTGTTGGTTTTTATCTGTCCAACTTCTCCACTGGCTTCCATATACCGGCCCCAACTCTTTAATTGTTGGTGTGTTGTTATAGCCGAGAGCTTTGCCTTGTTTATCTGCATTTGCGGTCCAAATTGTTTTTTTGCCCACTAGCTCTTCTCGATCTTTGCCATAATGAATTTCTGCGAGCCTTCTTTCGTCTGTTCCGCCCTCTAAGAACCAGAGCAGCTCGCTAACCACGCTTTTCCATGCAAGTTTTTTTGTTGTTACTGCGGGGAAACTTTTACGCAGACTAAAGCGCATTTGATAACCAAAAACTCCTCGTGTGCCAACCCCCGTTCTATCTTTTCGATCTTTCCCATTTTGTAAGATATACTCTAATGCACTAAGATATTGTTTCAACGTTATTCCTTTTTTTCCAAATTTGAAACTCTACAGCCCCATGGTCTTCTGTCCATGTTTTTTCAAAAATTTGTTCTATTTTTTTAAGAGGAAGAAATGTATCACAATTATAGTTTCCGGGGATTCTGCTTAAATAAAACTCATCAATAATTTCAAGTGTTTGGTTTATAATGTTTGGTCCGCCTATAATCCATGTGACTTTATTTTTGCTCTCTTCGTCAACTGCTTGTATTTTTTTAGCTAGTTCTCCTTCTATGTATTTGTGTGCACCTGGATAGTCCTTTTCTCTTGTGGTGACTAATACATTTACTCTTTTTGGTAGGGGGCCCGGCATAAAGGGATCGTCCCATGTAGTTGACCCCATAACAACAACGTTTTGGGTTGTGTTGCTCTTAAACCATTTTAAGTCTTTTGAGTTTTTTGGCCATGGCATTGTGCCATCCTTACTCACCCCTCCAGAGCTATCGCATGCTAATATTGCCTTGATCAAATTAATTCCCGTTCATCGTTGTGTGTCTATTTTTTGATAGGTGTTCCTTTTTCATCTATAGAACCCGCTGCTACTTGATATATTTCATCAAAAATTATGTATTTCTTTATGGCTTTATTAACCTGCTCTAAGGTAACTCCGCTTACCTTTTCTGGGTAGCTATCTACATAACTAAGATCTCCCCAAACGTTTACAGCGCTCAAAATTCCACTTGAAAGGCCATATGTTGTGTCAAAACCAACCTGATATGAGCCCATTAGGGTTGATTTGGTAATATCTACCTCAGACTGCGTTACTCCGCCTTCTGCCCACCTTTTAACCTCTCTTAGTGTGGCTTTTTCTCCCTTTGCTAGTAGCTCCGGTGCAAATGTTCCACCAACCATCCAATAACCGTCGTTTTCATTTTCAAAACCCATAATGGAAGAATTAATACCGTATGTTAACCCCTCTTTTACTCTCACTGTTTGCATAAGTCTGGCTGAAAAGTTTCCACCCAATATGTGTGTTGCAATATAAAGGGGCATATAGTCCTCATGAAACCTGTCGATTCCCAGCGGTGTTCCAACAATAAAGTCTGTGCTGGTTTTGTCTTTCATGGTAACATAGGCCTTACCTGCCGCTCTTTGTCCTGTTTGGTCTTCAGGTTTTTTTGAAAGGGGTGAGTTTTTCCACTCTCCAAATTCATTTTTTATTATGTTTGAAAGTTCTTTGTGGTCAACATCGCCAACAGCCACTATAACCATACCGCCCTTTCCATAATTTTTTGTATGATATTTTTTTAGGTCGTCAGATGTTGTTTTGGTGATATCTTCAATAGACCTGTCATTATCTTCTGGGGCATTTTGATGTCCTTCTGGATAAAAGCTTGCCAACATATTGCTAACCGCACTACCCCTTGTGCTTTCTTTTCGTTTTTTATAGCTAGTTATCATTCTTTTTTTTGTTTTTTCTAGATCTTCTTCGTTAAACGCCGGCTCTTGTAGTTGTTCTGAAAGCAACCCAAAGACCATTTCAAGGTCTGTTGAAAGGAATTTTGCATAAAAACTTACGTTTGATTTTCCGTTTCCAAAACTTAGTCTTGCTCCAGCTTTTTCTAGTTGGTTGCTTATTTCAAACTTTGTTTTGCTTGCGGTTCCTTGGTCTAGCATTGAAGCAACTAAGTCTGGTACTCTTGAATTGTTTTCATTTGCATAAATATCTCCACCCATAAAGCTACCATTGATTGTCACCACCCCCGATCCTCTTTTTAAGGTTAAGAGTCTTACGCCCTCTATCGGTTCAGAATCAACAACTTGGCCCGCTAGTCCGCCCCGGTCATCTTCTGAAAAATATTGTTTTTTGATTTCTACTAGTTCTTTTGCGCTAGTAGCTGGCTTTCCATCGGCTTGCGACCCTGCATTCTCTGGGATAAAATATCCCACCGTGCTTAAGTCTTCTAAGAAATATTTATTAACAACTTCTTTAATTGATTCGGTTGTTACTGAATTAACAAGATCTTCGTATCGGGTATATAGCGTCCAATCTCCAGAAGCTATTGCCTCGTTTAAGCTTCCAGCAACTGCCATACTACCATCTTGTCCAAACTTCATTGCTGCAATAAGCTGCGCCTTTGCCTTAGAAACCTCCTCTTCTGACACTCCATCTCTTTTAATGTTTTCATATTCAGCTACCAAAGCATCTTCTACCGTTTTATGTTCTACTCCCGGAGCTAAGTTTGCATATACTGCGAACAATCCTGGGTCTTTAAATAAAGAATCCCAAATAAAGATATTTGTTGTAAGTCCTTTGTCTGTAATATTTTTATAAAATCTACTGTTTTTTCCAGAAGATAAAATTGAGGATAAAACAATAAATGATGCTGCATCTTCGTGTGTAGCCGCCGGGCTTTTGTGAGCTAATCCAACTATTCCTTGTTGTCCCGCTCTTTTTAACGTCACCGTTCTTTGGCCTTCTTGGACCGGCTCTGTTGTATAAACCTGGGGTATTTCTTTTGTGCTTTTTCTTATTCTGCCAAAGTGCTTTTTAATCATTTTAAGCACTTCAGTTGTTTCAAAATCTCCAACCACTGTTACCGTTGCGTTATTTGGCCAATAAAACGTATCGTAGAACTCTTTTAACCTTTCTATTGAAACATTTTCTATGTCGGCCTTCCAACCTATGGTTGAGTGGTGGTATGGGTGTGCGTGGTATGCTGTTGCCCAAATATGTTCATCTAACACCCCGGACGGGTTATTTTGCCCTCTTTCAAATTCATTTCTTACTACTGTCATTTCAGATTGTCTGTCTGCTTCTTTAATGTAGGCGTTTCTCATTCGGTCGGCTTCAATTTCAATTGCAGTTTCTAGTTCTGAGCTGGGTAGGGTTTCATAATAGTTTGTTCTGTCTAGCCATGTGGTTGCGTTCATTCTAGCGCCCAAAGACTGTAGAAGTTGAAAAACTGAATTTCCCTTGTCTGTATTAAACTTTTTTGACCCCTTAAACATAAGGTGCTCTAACAGGTGTGTTGAACCAGTATAACCTATTGCTTCATTCCTTGATCCAACCTCGTATGTGACCATAAAGGTTGCTACTGGTGCACTGTGGTCTTCTTTTAGTAAAACCTTTAGTCCGTTTGATGTCATGTGATACTCTTTAATATCGCCCGACTCCTTAATATATTCATATCCATAGTGTTTTTCTTGAGACATTCCCGCTCCTACAATTAATAATAATATTAGTGTTATTTTCTTCATTTTTTTACCCACCTGTTTGTTGTGGCCTTCCTAAAGCCCAAAAAAATTTTCTTTTTATCTCCAAGGAACAAACCTTGGAATTTTTGCCATATAATCTACATAGTCTTCTCCAAAAATACCAACAAGGTATTCTTCTTCTTTCTCCACAAGGTGTGACCAAAAAATGTAGTGCGCAGGAAGGAAAAAAAGCAGCACAAAAGACTTATAAAATAATGCAACAATGATTGGGAGGTGAAAAATAACCACTGTATATATTGGGTGCCTAATAATTGCATATATTCCTTTTTTAGAAAATAACCCGCCGTGGTTTTTTGGCGCCAAACTAAATATAGACCAAAACAAAACAATAAAAAGCTCTGTAACGGTCAATACAATTAATAGGTTGGTCCACCACTCCGAAATATCCATTTTTACAAAACCTATTTTATTTTCTGCTGTTATTATTAAAAAAGTACTTATAGCTGTTACTAACAGTCCAGTTGGTCCTGCTTTCCGCGCGCGGTTATAATTTGAAGTATTAAGCCTGTTTTTAAGGTCGGGCATCTGTTTCTCTTTTTCCAAAAATTGCTGTTCCTACACGAACCATTGTGGATCCACTTTCAACCCCAAGCTCAAAGTCGCCACTCATACCCATTGAAATCTCAGTCATTTTTTTATCTTGAGGCAATCTTCTGTTTATTTTTGTAAACAGCTCTTTAAGAGAATTAAATGCTCTTTTTCTTTTGTTGTGGTCTGGTTTGGTTGGACCTATCGTCATTAATCCATCTATTTTTATGTTATTATGCTTAAAACACAATAACATTTCTTCGATGTCACAGCTTTTAAAACCCCCTTTTGTTTTTTCTTCGCTCGTATTAATTTGGATTAACACTCTTTGAATTTTTTTAATTGTGGATGCTGCGTTTGATATTTTTTTCGCTAACCTTGTAGAGTCAACAGAGTCTATTGTATCAAACAGTCTTATAGCTTTTTTAATTTTGTTAGACTGTAATTGACCTATAAGTCTTTTTTCAACGCTGTTTATTTGGGTAATTTTTGGGAACTTTAGCTCTGCTTCCTGAACCCTATTTTCACCAATTGAAACTATACCAGCTCCTATGGCTGTTGATATCTGTTCTGGAGATCTCGTTTTTGTTACGGCAACCAAAATCACTCTTTGATTTGGTTCTTTTTTTTTATTTATTTGATCTCTAACCTTCTTGAGGTTCTGGGCTATCTTTTGGTTCATCTGCGGTTTTTTCTTCCTCTGATATAATTCTCGTAATAGCAGAAACCTTAGTACCCTCTGCAAGCTTAATAAGCTTAACTCCTTGGGTTGCTCTTCCAATAGACCTTATTTGAGAAACTGGCATTCTAATCAAAACCCCATCATCTCTTATAATCATAAGGTCGTCTGTTCCAACAACCTCTTTAATTGTGATCATTTTTCCTATTTTGTCTGTTGTTTTCATTGTAAGAACGCCCTTACCGCCCCTTTTTTGTGCGCGGTATTGAATGATTTCTGTTCTTTTTCCAAAACCATTTTCTGTGGCAACCAACACGGTTCCCTCTCTTTTAATTAACAACATACCCACAACCTTGTCGTCAGAAGAGCTTAACGTAATTCCTTTTACGCCCATTGTTTTTCTTCCGCTTGGCCTAATTTGTTCCTCTGAAAACCTAATAGACTTACCGTTTGTTGTTCCTAAAAGGATGTCGTTTTCACCGTTAGAAACTCTTGCCTCAATAAGGCTGTCGCCTTCTCTAATTTCTACAGCATAAATTCCTTTTTTTCTTGGGTTTGAGTAGGCTGAAAGTTTTGTTTTTTTAACAATTCCTTTTTCTGTTGCCATTACAACAAAATGATCGTCGTGAAACTGATCTTGTTTCACACCAATAAATGCGCTAACCTTTTCGTCTGGCTCACAACCAATAAGGTTAACAATTGCTCTTCCTTTTGCTGCTCTTCCGCCCTCGGGTATATCATAAACCTTAACCCAATAACACTTTCCCTTGTCTGTAAAAAACAAAATATAGCTGTGTGTATTTTCTACAAACAGATGCTCTGTAAAATCTTCTTCTCTGGCCGTTTGTCCCTGGACTCCTCGACCACCCCTTCTTTGGCTTTTATATGTACTAACGCTTGTTCTTTTGATATACTGGTTGTGTGTAATAGTTAAAACCATATCTTCTTCTTTTATCATATCTTCAATATTTAAATCTGTGGCTTTGTCTATTATTTCCGTTCTTCTTTCTTCTCCATATTTTTCTTTAATTTCAAGAAGCTCGTCTTTTATTATTTCCATTCTTTTTGTTTTACTATCTAAAATACTTTTAAGCTCCGCCATGTATTGAATAATTTCTTTGTATTCTGATAATATTTTTTCGGTTTCAAGTCCGGTTAGTTTTTGCAGCTTCATATCTAATATCGCTTGCGCTTGCTTTTCAGATAAACCAAACCCCCCCATTAAACCGTTTCTTGCGGTTTCTGGATCCTTGCTTTTTTTAATTGTTTCTAAAATTTTATCAATACTATCTAGCGCAATTTTTAACCCCTCTAAAATGTGCGCTCTTGCCTCTGCCTTTCTTAAATCAAACTCAGTTCTCTTAACAACAATATCTTGTCTAAAAACCAGAAAAACATCTAATAACTCTTTTAAAGACATAACTTTTGGGGCGCCATCTACAAGAGCTAATAAAATTATTCCAAAAGTATCTCTTAGTTGTGTTTGTTTGTACAGTTGGTTTAAAACCACCTCTGGAACCGCATCTCTTTTTGTTTCTATAACTATTCTCATTCCATCTTTATCTGATTCGTCTCTAAGCTCTGCTATTCCTTCTATTTTTTTATCTCTGGCTAGGTGTGCTATTTTTTCAATTAAATTTGCTTTGTTTACTTGGTAGGGAATTTCGGTTATAATTAAGGCGTCCCTTCCTTTACTGTTTGGTTCAACATGCGCAGTTCCTTGCATTTTAACCTTTCCTCGCCCTGTTGTATATGCGCTTTTTATCCCATCTAAGCCCAAGGCTTTTCCAGCTGTGGGAAAATCTGGCCCCTTAATGTGTTTCATTAAATCTTCAACCTGGCAGTCTGGGTTTTCTATAACCTCTATCAGGCCGCTAATAACTTCAGAAAGGTTGTGTGGTGGAATTTTAGTTGCCATACCAACTGCAATACCCTCAGATCCATTTACCAAAAGATTTGGAAACACCGCAGGCAAAACTGCTGGCTCTTTGAGGGTTTCATCAAAGTTGTTTGTCCACGCAACTGTTTCTTTGTCTAAGTCCCTTAAAAGTTCTCCACCAATTTTTGACATTCTTGACTCTGTATATCTCATTGCCGCTGCTCTATCCCCGTCAACAGATCCAAAATTTCCTTGCCCCTGTACAAGTTGGTGTCTCATAGAAAATTCTTGTGCCATTCTAACCATAGCATCGTATATAGAACTATCTCCGTGTGGGTGGTATTTACCCAAAACGTCCCCTACAACCCTTGCAGATTTTTTATAAGGTCTATTCCAATAACAGCCAAGGTCATTCATTCCAAATAAAATTCTTCTGTGAACGGGTTTTAGCCCATCTCTTGCGTCTGGTAGTGCTCTCGACATAATTACCGACATTGAATAATTTAGGTAGCTCTCTTCCAGTTCTTTTAAAAGTTGTTTATCTATTATATTATCTCTTCCTAGGTCCATTTTATATATCTATGTTTGTAGCAAACTTAGCCTTTTCTGTTATAAATTTTCGTCTGTGTTCTACTTCTGTTCCCATCAACTCTCTAAACCTAACGTTTGTTTCCTCTTCTTGAATGTGATCAACCGTAACCTGCATTAAACTTCTTGTTTCTGCGTTCATTGTTGTGTCCCAAAGTTGCTCTGCGTTCATTTCTCCCAAACCTTTATATCTTTGGATGTTTATTTTTGCGCTTTCATTTTCTGACTCAAGCCTCTGAATAACAATGTCTCTTTCTGCGTCTGTATATGCATATCTTTCTTTTCTACCTTGTTTAATTTTATAGAGTGGTGGCATTGCCATATAAACGAATCCTCCCTGTACCAAGCTTTTCATTTTTCTCCAGAAAAAGGTTAACAATAGCGTTCTAATATGACTACCATCAACGTCTGCATCTGTCATAATTACAACTTTATGGTATCTTAGTTTTTCAGGATTAAAACTGTTTGGATCTTCCTCGTCTTCACCAAAACCACACCCAAGGGCGGTAATAATAGATTGTATTTCATTGTTGGCTAAGAGTTTGTCCTCTCTCGCTTTTTCGGAATTAATAACTTTTCCTCTTAGGGGTAATATTGCCTGTGTTCTTCTATCTCTTCCCTGTTTTGCTGTTCCTCCAGCAGAATCTCCCTCAACTAAAAATATTTCACACTGCATTGGGTCTTTATTTGAACAATCAGCAAGTTTTCCCGGTAGCGTTGTTGATCCCAACCCAGACTTTTTTCTAACCAATTCTCTTGCTTTTTTTGCTGCAATTCTTGCTCTTGCTGCTTCAGCCGCTTTTTCAATAATTTTTTTACCAACTTTTGGGTTTTGCTCTAAAAAGGCTTGAATTCCGTCATACACAACATTGTCTACTAACCCTTTTACCTCACCGTTTCCTAGTTTTGTTTTTGTTTGTCCTTCAAACTGAGGCTCTTGGACCTTTACAGACAAAACCAATGTTAGTCCCTCTCTAAAGTCGTCTCCCGAAAGGCTAAATTTTTCGTTTTTCTTTGTTTTAATTAGGTCGTTTTTATTTGCATAACTATTTAAAGCTCTTGTTAAGGCAGATCTAAGCCCAGACAGGTGTGTTCCGCCCTCAACTGTATTAATATTATTTACGAATGAAAATATATTATTGTTATAGTTTGTGCTGTACCTTAGCGCCAAATCTACCGGAACTTCTATATCTTCTTTTGAAACAACAATAACCTCGTTGTGAATTAAGTCTTCTCCTCCATCTAAATATTTTACAAAATCAGACAGTCCCCCGGGAAAACAATAATCTACCGATGTATCTTCTACTTCGTTTTTAAGGGTTATTGATAGATTTTTGTTTAGATAGGCTAATTCTTTTAGTCTTCCCTTAATTGTGTCTTCTTGAAAGCCTCTATGAGTAAAAATAGAGTGGTCTGGTTTAAAGGTAATAATTGTGCCTCTTTTTGAGCTTTTACCAATTTTTTCTACTGGGGTTGTGGCATGACCTATTTTATATTTTTGTTTATAGTGAAAACCATCTCTGTGAACCTCTGCTGTAAGGTCTTCGGCGAGAGCATTAACAACAGAAACTCCAACACCGTGTAGACCGCCTGAAACTTTATATGTATTTTTGTCAAATTTTCCCCCAGCGTGTAAAACAGTCATAACAACCTCGAGAGCTGGCTTCCCTTCTTCCTTATGTATTTCCACAGGAATACCTCTTCCATTATCTTCAATAGAAATTGTTCCATCTGCCTTAATTGTAACAATTATTTCTGTACAAAAACCTGCCAAAGCTTCATCAATACTATTATCAACTACTTCGCTTACTAGGTGATGATATCCTCTCTTACCAACGTCTCCAATATACATGGCTGGTCTTTTTCTTACGGCTTCTAACCCCTTTAATACAGATATTTTATCTGCACCATAATTGCTTTTATTACTCATTTATCCTCACAGGCATTAATAAAATTGTTGTCTTTTGATCGTTTTCTTTTGGTAAAAAAAGTGTTGCTGAATTTGCATCTTTAAATGTAAAAAAAATATCTTCTGACGGATATTTTGCAACAGCTTCTTTTAAATATACCGCATTAAATCCTATAGCTAGTTCTCTACCCCTATATTCGGCAGACTTGACGGGTGCATATACTGTTTTACTCTCTGGTTGATTTACACTTTTAAAATAAACCTTTCCTTCAGAAAAATTTAAAGAAATTTGGTTTGTATTTTTATTTGTAGCAATAGATGCTGCTTTTATATTGTTTAGCATTTCTGATTTTTGTGCTGTTAACTCTTCTGTATTGCTTTCGGGAATTACGGCATTATAATTTGGAAATTTTTCATCTATTATTTTAGAATAAAAAACGTCCTTACCATTATTTGAAAAGACATGATCTTTACTAAATATTAATGATGTCTCTTTTTGCCCTTCAAGAAAGGTATTTAATATATTTAAATATTTTTTTGGAATAATATATCCCTGACTAATATTTGTGTCGTTTTGTCTGGTAATTTTCACCAACCTATGTCCATCTGTTGCAACAAAATCTATTTTTTCTTGATTAAAATTAAAATAAGCACCATTCAGGGCGGGTTTTGTTGGTTCTGCATTTATTGCATATAACAAAGAACTAATAATATTTTTTAATTTATCTGTTTCAATTGTAAATAATGCTTCATGTTTGTTTTCTGGTATTTCAGGATATTCTTGAAAAGGAACCGTTGGAATATCAAAAGATATACCTTTTTCAGATTTAATATTTATATGAGGGCCCGCAATATCTATATCAACTCTCCCTTCATCAATCACAGAAACTATATCATTTACCTCTGATGTGGGAAACAGCCCTTCACCATTCGTATTTACTGATGCTGTTATTTGGGTTTTGATCCCGACCTCCATATCTGTTGAATGCAAAGTAACGCCATGAGCCCCCGAAGATATATAAGTATAATTAACTAAAGGATTTTGAGATTTGACTTGTGTTGTTTTTGTTAATTTTGAAAATGCTGATTGTAATTCTTTTTTTGTGGTTGAAATGTTCATATTTAGTTATCAATTATAAAAAGATAGTTAGTTTTTAACAAGTCTTAATTGGGTATACCTTATATAGGCTAATTAAAAGAAAATTGATTTTTGGGCTATTTTAATGAGTTTTACCTCTAAAAAAGAGATTATTATAATTAAGTATTTATATATATAAAAATAAACACTAATAATAATAGCCTTAATATGTTAATAAAAAACTAAAAACGCCCTTTTATAGAGATAGATAATTTGATTTTTTTATCAACAAAACACATATAAAAATGTTAATAATGTGTTGAAAAAAAATAAAATATTTTTTTCTTATATTAATTTTTGATTTGTGGATAAGTGAGTGGATTTCTTTTTATATAAAATTTAAGCTTAATCTCTTCAATCCAGTTTGAGTACCAATCCGATTTTTTTTGGTTTAATGCCATTTGTTCAAGATCTAACCAATTTTTATCTAAACTAGCTGGACCGCCTTCTATTTTTTCATCAACCCAAACAATATGATAACCAAACCCCGTTAAAACCGGTGCACTTGGAGTGTTGGGAGAAATGTTTTTTATAACATCAACAAGTTCCTTTACTTGATATTGATCTAAGTTTATCATTCCCATATATCCACCCTTTGGACCACTTGTTGTATCATCTGAAAACTCTTTTACCTTTAATATAAAATCATCTTTATTTTTTATTTCTTTAACTATAGAGGCAGTTTTTTTATATGTTAAATTTTTATCTTCCTCTGAAACATTAGCACTAATAAGTATGTGTCTAGCATTTACCTTTTCACCACTTCTTTGTAAAACCTCAATTAAATGATAACCAAATTGTGTTTTTATAGGCTCGCTCAAGACATTTGGGTCTAATGTAAAAACAGCCCTATCAAATTCTTGAACAAAAGTTCCTCTAGGAACATATCCTAAATTACCTCCATTTTCCCCAGACTGTTTATCTTCAGAATATTTTTTTGCAGCCTCTTCAAAAGATAATCCATTAACAATTTCATTTCTGATATTTTGTATTTTAGTGAGAGCTTCTTGTAAGGATTTTTCGGAAGGTTTTATTTCAAGTAAAAGGTGTCTAGTTTTATATAGCGTTGGAAATGGACCAATACTATCTTTAAATGTATTATAGAAACTAATAACCTCTCCTCGGGTTATAGAAATACCTGAGGTTAAGCTACTCGTATATTTTTCAGCTAAAAGTTTACCCCTCATATCATCTCTATAAGATCTTTTAAAGTCAGATATTTTTCTTCCCAAAGCCATTTCAGCCTCTTCTTTTCCGCCCGCTTGAGATATTATATTTTCTATTTGCCTTTCCAGGGCTCTATCAATATCCTTATCTAAAACTTCAACAGAATCAACTTCAGCCATTTTTATAATCACTAGCTGTTCTATCATACTTTCAGAGGATTTTAATAATAAATTATTATACTCGTTGGGGTTGGTTGTTGGGTTTATTCTTTGCTCTGCAGCAAGAGCATTTGCAGCTAAAACAACATCACTTAAAAGAACTATTTTGCCCCCAACAACAGCAGAAACCTTATCAAGTAATATTTCTTCTTGTGAAAATGCAACACTAAACAATAATATTAATAATGTCTTTTTAATTTTAATCTCCATTTTTATGTTTCACGTGAAACGAACGCTTTAAATATACTAATAAAATAGATATATCTGTTGGTCTAATACCCGGTATTCTTTGTGCTTGACCTATTGTTTCCGGCAAAACAGACATAAGCTTTTCCCTTCCTTCGTTTGAAATGCTTTTTATTTTTTTATAATCAAAAGTTGAGGGAATAAACATCTCCTCATATATTTTAAGTTTTTCAATCTCTTCTTTTTGTCTGTTTATATAACCACCATACTTAATAATTGTTTCCGCCTCAAATAAAATTTCTTCGGCATGAGAGGGGTAGTTCTTTTTTATTTTTTTAAAAACAGGAAGATCAAAAACCCCTATTTTTACTTGGGGCCTCTTAAGCAGTTGAGAAATTTTAATGGGTTCGGTTATGTTATTTTCTCCAACAGAGGAAAGATGGCCGTTAATTTCTTTGGGCGCAATGTTTTCTTTTTCTAGCTGTAGTACAATATCTTGAGTTGCTTTGTTTTTTTTATCCAAATCCTTTAAGAGATTTTTTTCCAAAAGACCAAGCTTTGTTGAATATTTTAATAGTCTTTGATCTGCATTAGATGCTCTAAGTTGGAGCCTATATTCGGCTCGAGAAGTAAACATTCTATACGGTTCATTTGTATCTTTTAAAACCAAATCATCAATGAGAACGCCCATATAGGCGTCATTTCTTTTTAATAGCAGGGGTGGAGCGCCAATAATTTTTTGAGCTGCATTTATTCCAGCTAACAAACCCTGGGCTGACGCCTCTTCATAGCCAGAGGTACCGTTTATTTGTCCAGCAAGAAAAAGCCCCGATATTCCCTTTGTTTCTAGTGAGGTTTTTAGCTGAGATGGAAAAAAGAAATCATATTCAATGGCATATCCAGGACGTAAAAACTCCACAGAGTTTAAGCCTTCAACCGACCTTAAACATTGGAGTTGAATTTTTTCCGGAAGACTCGTTGAAAAACCATTAACGTATATTTGTTTAGAATTTGTCCATTCTGGCTCTAGTTGAAGTATGTGACTAGGGTTTTGTGAAAACTTATACACCTTATCTTCTATTGATGGACAATATCTCGGCCCCGCAGCCATAGTTTCACCTGAATACATAGCAGACTTAGTTAAGTTTTCTAATATAAGTTCGTGAGTTGTTTGGTTTGTTCTAAAAGAAAAGCAAGGTTCGTCTTTTGGTAAAAATTTTTTGGTTTTATATGATAGAGCTTTTGGTTTTTTATCTCCATATCCAGCCAAACCAACAGACCAATCAACAGAAGATTTTTTTATTCGGGGTGGCGTACCTGTTTTTAATCGCCCAGCATTAAAACCAAAAGACAAGAGAGACTCGGTTATTCCCTCAGATCTTTTTTCGTCAAGCCTTCCAGCCTTAATTTTTTCTTCACCAATATGTATTAAACCATTTAAAAATGTGCCGCACGTTAAAATTGCTGCTTTACAAAAAAGCTCTGACCCGTCGGAAAAAATAACAGAATTAACAGATCCCCCAACTTCATTTATTTTTATAACCTCACCCCCAATAACGCTCAAACCAACATCTTTTATATATTTTTGAACAACTTTTTCATATTTAATCTTATCTATTTGAGATCGGGGCGACCAAACAGAGCGGCCCTTAGAAAGGTTTAAGGTTTTGCTTTGAAGCGTTGCTTGGTCAGCAAAAAACCCCATAACACCACCCAGCACATCCAACTCTCTGACCATTTGCCCCTTAGCAAGGCCCCCAATAGCGGGATTACAAGACATTCTACCTATCGCTTTTATGTCCATAGAAACCAAAACAACATCTATCCCCAGTTTGTGTGCTACTAAGGCAGCTTCAATTCCTGCGTGGCCACCCCCAACAACAACCAAATCACACTTATTATTAATTCGTTTCACGTGAAACTATTTCCCAACACAAAATGAAGAAAAGACAGTGTTTAACACGTCGTCTTTTGTTGTTTTATTTGTAATTTCATCTAAACAGAAAAGAGCTGCATTCAGGTCTTCAACAGCAAGCTCAAGCCCAGATGAGCTAAGTAGGGAGTTTTTAGCTGTTACTAGTTGTTTTTCAGTTGAAACCAAACATGACAACTGTCTTTGTGATGTTATAATAAATCCAAGATCGGAAAAGCCAGAAGAAACTCTTTTTAAAATAAGTTTTTTAAGTTTAGGTAAATTTTCACCAGTAAGAGCAGAAATAGATATATCATATTCTTTTCCATCCCAACCAAGATCCTTTTTATTGTGCACATATATAACGTTGTCATTTTCAGAAGACAAGACAGAGCCCGGTGCTCCTAAATATAAAACAAGATCCGCAGACAAAATTTCTTCATTGCTTTTTCTCACCCCAATTTTTTCAATAACATCTTTCGTTTTTCTGATTCCAGCGGTATCCTTCAAAACACAGGGCACACCGTCGATATTAATAGTGTTTTCTAATACATCTCTTGTTGTTCCTTCAACCTCACTAACAATGGCCCTGTCTTTTTTTAACAATGCATTAAATAGGGTGGATTTGCCCGCGTTTGTTGGGCCGGCAAGAACAACCGTAGCTCCCGCAGTTAAAACGTTAACAGCATTAAAGCCCTCTATTGCAGAGCTTAGAGTGTTAACACAACTGTTTATAGTTTTTAAAGAATTTGATATGAGGTTTGGTTGAAGGTTTTCTTCAGATATGTCTAAATTAAATTCAATCTGACCAATTACTAAAATAATTTTATTTTTTATATTTAAAATGTTTTCAAGTAAAGAGCCATTAAGATTTTTATAGCTTAATTTTGCGCCTAAAATAGATTTTGAAGAAATAAGGGACGCCACAGATTCTGCCTGTGACATATCCATTTTCCCGTTTAGGTAGGCTCTTTTAGTAAACTCTCCCCCCGGAGCAGTTGTTGCGCCATAAGAACAGCAGAGAGCAATAGTTTTTTCAATAATAACAGGATTTCCATGAAGGTTAATTTCGACAAGATCTTCGCCGGTATATGTGTTCGGAGCAAAAAGAAAATTTACCACAGCCTGGTCGTAAACAACTCCATCTACGTCAATAAGAGAAAAAAGAGAAGGGGAATTATGTTTATTTATCCTTGTTGGTTTTTTTATTAAAAGAGAGGTTATTTTGTGTGACTGATTTCCAGTAATGCGCACGACAGCAATACCACTAGAACCAAAGGGCGTTGAACACGCAACCACGGTGCCCATGTTATTTAGGCGGGGAAACTACCCCGCTCAACCCTCTTTGTTAATTATTTTTTGTTGAGCTATTTGCATTACATTAAAACATAAATAATAAAGATTTAGACCCGACGGAAAACTATAAAAAAGAAAAAACATCATTCCAGGAAACATATATTTCATCATCTTTTGTGTGGCTTCTTGTGCGGGGTCACCGCCAGAGGGTTGGTTAGCCATACCCGCCTGCATTGTATAATACATGGACGCTGACATTAAAAAGGGTAGCACGTTAAAAGGTATTTCCCCGATAAAAAACAGGGTGTCTGCCGCGGAAAGGTCGCTAATCCAAAAAACAAAAGATTCACCGCGAAACTCAATAGTGTTTCTAAACACCATAAAAACGGACATCAAGACAGGCATTTGTATTAACATTGGCAAACAGCCAGCAAGGGGGTTTATTTTGTTTTCTTGAAATAGGGCAGCAATTTTTTGCTGCTGGACGGTTGGGTTGTTTTTATATTTATTTTTAATATCATTTAGTAGAGGGTTTATTTCCTGCATTTTTTTAGAAGACCTCAATTGTTTGGCCATCAAAGGATATGTGACAGTTTTGATTAGTATCGCAAACAAAATCACCACAACACCATAGTTTGGTATTAGGCTATACATAAAGATCATAATACTATAAACCAACCAGGAAACAGAAGAAAGCCACTGCCAACCCAATATTTTTTCTTCAATACCAACACCCAGGTTGCTGATTTCTCCATATTCTAGGGGGCCAAAATACAAAGTTGTTTCTTCAAAATTTATATTTTGGTTTGTTATAATGTCGACAGCAATTCTGTCTCCAGAAGAATATTTTGCAATTTCAACAAAGTCGGTTTTTTGCGGAACAAAAAAGACACCAAAGTATTTTGTTCTATAGCCCGCAAAATCAGCAGGGCCGGTATATTGTTTTGAAGAGCGCTCTATTGTACCAGACGAAGACCCAAAAAGACCGGTAGACCCAGCCTTAAACGACTCTATGTCGCCGCCCTGTCCCACAAGACCCTCAAGAAACATACCATCTTGGGTAGGCTCTGTAAGGGGAAGTCCCCCAACCCAATCAAGTCTAAAATTTCCATCCAAAACATCATCCTTAATACCCCTTAGGTTTGTATTAACAACGACCTCATAGCTATTATAGAAAAAAGTTAGATCTTTTTGAACAAAACCTTCACCCACCTGCAATACATAAGAAAGAGTTTCTGTTGGGTTGTCCTTGTTAAGAATAACAGAGTTTTTACCCTCAACAAACCAGGGTTTTGATTCAGACCAAAAGTCGTCTAGAAAAACTTCCTCACCGGATTGGTTTATATAAGAAACAAGAAGATTGTTTTTGTTTTCTTCGTCAATTAAATCTAGAAAACCTTCACCATCTTTAAGGTGTTTTGTAACCAAAAAAGAGCTAAGAGAACCACCGTTTTTATTACTAATTCCGGCAGTAAAAAGCGGGGTTTCTACAGTATAAACCCTTTTTAAAAGGTCTGAAGATTCTGGGGGGTTAACATAAGAAGCGGCCGGGCTCTTTTCCGTCTCCTGAAAGGCGTTCTCAACAGGAGAAACGCTTTCTGTTTCCTGGGGTTCAGGCGAAATAAAATCAAGATATGTTGGCCAAAATAAAAGGATTGCCCCGATTAAAATAAAACCAATGAGCGTTTTTTGATCCATACTACGAAGAAACAGTTAGTTTTTTACGACCCTTTTTTCTTCTCGCGGCCAATACTTTTTTTCCACCCACGTTAGAGTTTCTTTCCATAAAGCCGTGCTTGTTTTTTCTTTTCCTATTACTAGGTTGGTATGTTCTTTTCATAATGCTTTGTTGCCGAAATATAGCCCAATATTATTGTTTGTGAAACAATAAAAACTATCTTAAAAAAGAAGAAAGAGAAAGAAAAGTTCTGGTTATAGGTAAAAAAGAATGTTAATCTAGTGGAATACAATTTATTTTTTTTGTTAACAACTTGTGGATAACTATGGACTATAAAAAAATTTGGAATAAAACAAAAAAAGATCTCAAGGGAGTTTTGCCGGAGCATGGATATGAAGCCTGGATTGAAACATTGTCTCCTGTTGGCGCAACAAATAACATATTTATATTAGAAGCTCCAAACCAATTTGCTCACGACTGGATTATTAATAACTATCAAGACCTAATTGTTTCGTCTCTAAGGGAGCACGAAGGGGGTTTAGATTTAAGGGTTGCCATTGCCCCACAATCACAGCAGAACGTGGTAGCAACCAGCCTGGCAAACAGTGAGCCCATCAAGCAAAGCAACGCAGGAAGAAGGCACAATATTAACGCAGGAAACACCTTTGATTCTTTTATAGAAGGACCAAACAGTATTTTTGCAAAAAACGCAGCCCTAAATGTTTCTAAAAATCCTGGGTCTAGTGACTTTAACCCGCTTATTATATATGGGGGGGTCGGGTTGGGGAAAACCCACCTACTTCACTCAATCGCAAACACGCTTATTAGGGGAAAAAAACAACTTAATGTTGTTTTGGCGTCATCAGAAAAATTTACAAACGACTTTATTGCCAGTATCCAAGAAAATAGATCAATGGACTTCTCAAAGGTTTATAGAAAGGCAGACGTTCTGCTTATAGACGACATACAATTTTTCCAGGGCAAAGAACAAACACAGGAACAGTTTTTTCACACCTTTAACGACCTTTTTACGGCGGGAAAACAGATTGTTATGACAGCAGATAGATATCCGGGCGAAATGGTTGGCCTTCAGGACAGGCTTCTTTCTAGATTTGAGTCAGGTCTTCATGCAGATATTCAACCACCAGACTTTGAAACGAGGGTGGCGATACTGTCAAAAAAAGCACAACAAAATAATATAAAAATTTCCAGCGTTTTTTTAGAAAAGATAGCATCGCACGTTAGAACAAACATTAGAGACCTTGAAAGCTGTGTAACCAAAATTTTTGCACACGCAACATTTTCTGGAGAAGAAATCAGTGAGGCGCTAGTAGAGTCAATTATCAGAGAAAGGCTTGGAGATCAAGGGTATGGACAAGCAACAATGCAAGACGTAATTAGCGGGGTTTGTAGTATTTTTGCAGTAAGCCAAGAAGAAATTGTTGGTCAATCCCGAAGAAAAAATATAGCAGAAGCAAGGCAGGTGGCCGCATACCTGGCTAGAGAGGTGTTAGATATGCCCCTAAACGCAATAGGGCTGCACCTTGGAGGAAGAGACCATACAACAGTTATGCATTCTCATAAAAAAGTTACAGAACTCCTAAAAAAGGACGATAAATTTAAAAGACGTGTAGATATTATATATAATGAGTTAAATTTAAACTAGAATATTATAAAGGAACAAAAATGGCAAAAGGAACAGTAAACAAAGTAACACTAATTGGAAGATTGGGACAAGACCCAGAAATTAGATTTTCTGGTGACGGAAAAGCAATAGCTTCGTTTAGCGTAGCAACCAACGAAAGTTGGAAAAACAAAAACGGAGAAATCCAAGAAAGAACAGAGTGGACAAAGTGCACGGCGTTTGGTGGAACAGCAGAAAAATATATCCAACCATACGTTAAAAAGGGAAGTTTAGTTTACATTGAGGGTTCTTTAAAGACAGATAAGTGGCAAGATAAAGACGGAAACGACAAATATTCAACGGGAGTGGTTTTAAATAATTTTGGTGGAATACAAATTTTAGGAGGCGGAGAAGGTGGGGGCTATGAAAGAGCCGGAGGTATGGATCAAACACCGAAAACCTCAGAAGAAAATACGAGCCAAGTTACAGAAGACGACCTTCCTTTCTAGTTTTTAAGCGTGAAAACATCAAAACCGAGAAGCCGAACAACTAGAACTGTTTTAAGTTATATTTCGGCATTCCTTTGTTTTTTTCTTGTTAAAATGAACGTGTCTGGCAAAGAGAACTTGCCTAAAAACGGCCCATACATCTTAGCACCAAACCATATTGACAACATAGACCCATTTCCTCTTTCAGCGGCAATGAAAAAACCAATTACCTACTTAATGGCGGAAGATCAAAACCCTCTAAAATGGTACGAGGCATGGGCCCCAACCTCTTATGGGGTTCTTTTAGTAAATAGAAAAAAAATACAGCCATCAACAATAAAGGCCCTACACAAACAAATTAAAAAAAATGAAATTGTGTGCATTTTTCCTGAAGGCACAGCGCTAAGCACGAAATTAAAAGAAGGAAAGAATGGAGCTTCATTCTTTGCGGTGCGCCACGAAATACCAATAATTCCAGTCGCAATTTTTGGAACAGAAAAAGTGCTCCCCGCACTAAAAAGGTTTAAAAGAACAAATATTAACATTACTTTTGGTAAACCAATATTTACTAGAGGCGAGGACAAGAAAAAACTTTCCGAGCTGACAAAAAAAACAATGAACGCAATTAGAAAAATGTTGCCCGAAGAGTATTGTTAAGAAGGAGAAAAAAATGATTTATAACTTAGAAATATCAGCAAACCTAGCTTTTGACCTACTACGAATTTTATTGGCCGTTTCGCTTTTTTTTGTTTGGGTTGTTAGGTACGACAATATCATAAAAGAATTTAGAGATGACTATGATTTACCGGATTGGCTTCGAGACTTAGTGGGAATAATTAAACTATCATGTGCGGGTATGATATTAACCAACGATACACAGCTACAAATAGTTGCACTGATGTCAATAGCCTTTTTAATGTGTGCTGCTGTTGCAACCCACATAAGAGTTAAAAATCCTCCACACAAAATGCTACCCGCCACAACACTACTGCTGGTTTGTTTGGCTATGTTGTTTTTAGTTTTTTAATTGTTAAGAAAAACAACCTTACCCAAAACTTTTCGTTTTGCTATATCTTCAATAGAAGAAACCGCGTCCTTCATGGGAACGGTTTTAGATATAAAGGGATTAATTTTACCCTCAGCTAATAAAGCCCCTATTTTCTTTAGGTTTTTAGCGTGAACAACGGGCTCTTCTTTTTGAAAGCGCCCAATAAATACACCCGAAACAGCACAACCCTTTAAGAGCATCAAATTAGCTGGAAAGGATGGAATTTTTCCTGCAGCAAAACCCACCACCAAGTATGTTCCTTTCCAACCAATAGATCTTAGAGCTGGCTCTGAAAAACAATCGCCCACCGGATCATAAATAATTGAATACCCACCTTTTTTACTTTTAGATTTTAATTCTCTCGTAAAAGCCATCTGGTCTTCTTTATCTAGTTTTTCACGTCCATATACAACAACGTCATCAGCCCCATACCTAACACAAACCTCAGCTTTTTCTTTATTAGAGACGGCCGCCACAACGCGCGCGCCATATGCTTTAGCTATATCTACCGCAGCTAAACCAACACCCCCGGCAGCGCCCAACACTAACACCTCATCCTTTTCGCTAATATTTGCTCTTTGTAACAGGGCGTGTAAGCTTGTGCCATAAACCATAAAAACCCCCGCAGCAATATGATGAGGAAAAGACCGCGGAATAGGAAATGCAAACATTTCATGTATTACAATCTTTTCTGCAAAAGCCCCAAAACCCTTAAAAAAAACTACATTGTCACCAACTTTTAAAGAAGAAACATTTTTCCCGACAGAGCTAACAGTCCCAGCCCCCTCATGTCCCGGGGAAAAGGGTAGGTTAGGTTTAAACTGATATAGACCTTGAACAATTAAGTTGTCGGGATAGTTAAGGCCAGCTGCTTTTATATCAACAACTATTTCGTTAGGACCAGCAACAGGATCTGCGGTTTCCTCCCAAGATAGATTAGATACAGGACCAAACTCTTTACATAATAGCGCTTTCATACAACTCCTTTTTAGTGTTTAAAAACTCTCGTACCTGTAAAAACCATTGAAATTTTATATTCATTGCAGGCGTCTATAACTTCACCGTCTTTAATTGAGCCGCCCGGCTGTATAATAGACTTTATTTTATATTTTTTCATCAAATCGACAGAATCTCTAAATGGAAAAAAGGCATCAGATGCAAGAACGGCCCCAGAGGGAACCCGCACTTTTGTTAGTGCATATTTTACAGCATCAACCCTGCTTGTTTGCCCCCCAGAAATGCTAATTATTTTTTTATTATGCGCAACAACAATAGCGTTTGACTTTGCATGTTTCACCGCCTTCCACGCAAGGTCAAGAGTTATAAGTTCGGACTTTGTTGGTATTTTTTTGGTAACAGTTTTTAACGTTGAGACATCTACCGTTGAAAGGTCTGTGTCTTGAACTACCCACCCACCAGCAATCTCTTTTCCAAGATTTTTTTTGGGCTTGTATTTCCCCATTGAAAGCACACGAAGATTTTTCTTTTTTGCAAAAATAGACAATGCACCACTGTCAAAGCTTGGTGCAATAATTATTTCAAAAAAAATCTTATTTAATTCTTTTGCTGTAGCCACATCACACCTTTTATTCATTGCAATGACCCCACCAAAAGCCGAAAGAGGGTCTACTTTTAGTGCGTTAACAAATGCCAATTTTGATGTTTTGGCAGAACCAATGCCGCACGGCGACCCATGTTTTACAATTACACAGGAAGGTTCTTCAAATTCATGAAGACATAAAAGCGCCGCTTCACCATCTAAGAAGTTATTATAGGACATTTCCTTGCCCTGTATCTGTTTTGCTTGTGGCAGACCAAAAGAGCCATGTTTATCATTTAAAACAAAAGCTTTTTGGTGTGGATTCTCACCATATCGTAAATGTACAGCAGAGCTTTGAAGCTCTGTAGAAATGGCACGATCATAAGAAGCACAATGATCAAAAGCTTTTCCTGCCAGAGAAAGGCGTTTACTTTCATTTATGCCACCACCCCTAATTGAATTTTGTATACTTTTATAATCTCTGGGATCAATGATAACCGTCACCCATTTATTGTTTTTAGCGGCCGCCCTGATCATGGTTGGCCCACCAATATCAATATTTTCTATTTTTTCTGACATCGTAGATTCTGGATTTTTAGCGACCTTTTGAAATGGGTATAGATTACAAACAACCATATCGATCCACAAAATTTTGTTTGTTTTTGCTTCTTGCTGGTCCCTGTCTCTTTTTCCTAAAATACCACCAGCAATATTTGGATGAATCGACTTCACGCGCCCATCAAATATTTCTGGAAACCTGGTTAATGATGAAACAGACCTAACTTTCACCCCATTTTGTTTTAATATTTTTGCTGTTCCTCCTGTAGCTATAATTTTAACACATTGCTTTTGTAGAAACCGAGCAAACGGAACGATACCAGTCTTGTCTGAAACGGAAAGCAGGACCGTTTTTGGAATAATTTTATTTGATAAACCCATTATAGTTCTGGAAGTTCGGGGCCCTTTTTATTTACCAGTTTATCTCTATAGGCAAGAGCCACAAGAGCCAGCGATAAAAGAGCAATAGATGCTGACAAATATAGAGAATCTAACCCCTCAACAGTGTCAAAAGAAATATGTCTCGCCAAAGCAAACATCCCAATGTATAAAGGATATCTTACCGGAATTTTTCCCGTTGAAAAGAAGATGTTTACCATTTGCATAATTTCAAGATATATAAAAAGCATCAATACGTTTTGAACCTTTATAACCCCAGAAGAAATAGCATAGTTAATTTCATACCCACAAAGAAATAACACCATTGCCAAAATAACAAGGTGTAACGCTTTTTCTACCAAAGAAGTTAATTGATATATTATATTATTCATTTTTACCCCACGATTTAATTGATTCTATAAATGCTTCACCCTCAAGCTGCTGAACCCGCACTTTTAGGCTTTCAACAGTGTCGTTTTCTAAAACGCTACATTTTTTTTGCACTAAAATTGGGCCTTTATCTACCTCAGAAGTAACCAAGTGAATTGTGCACCCGGTTTCTTTGTCTTTATTTTTTAAGACAGCCTCATGAACATCTTTGTTCATCCCCCCGGCATATTTTGGCAATAAAGACGGATGAACGTTTAATATTTTTTTGTTCCACTTTTTAATAAAGGGCGTTGATAATATTCTCATAAAGCCAACAAGCAAAACCAAATCTACCTCTTTTTCAAGCAACTTATTACTGATTTGTTGATCAAACTCTTCCCTGTGCCTGTTTTTGTGCTCAATAATTGAAAAATCAACCCCATACTTTTTTGCTTTATCAAGTATAAGGGCACTCCTATTATTAGTAATAATAATTTCAATTGAGGCATCCAACTTTCCAGAAAGAATAGCTTCTGCAATAGGAACTACGTCGCTTCCGTTTGTTGAGCCCAATATGCCAATTTTAATCATCCCAACAACTCTTTCATGTTTCTTATACGATGATTAATTAGTTTGTTTGTCCCTACGTCTTTTCGGTGGAAAAGTTTTCCTTTGACCTCGCAAATACCCTTTTCAGCAATCTGTTCTGCCACATTAATTTCTTTGTTTATTCCAACAAAAGCCGCAGTCCTTGATCCCGTTGCCATAATTTTGCCTTTTGTTTTTTGAACAGCGGCAAG
Source organism: Candidatus Neomarinimicrobium atlanticum (assembly GCA_000402815.1). GTDB lineage: Bacteria > Fidelibacterota > Marinisomatia > Marinisomatales > Marinisomataceae > Marinisoma > Marinisoma atlantica. Next base: position 65,414 of record AQSA01000006.1, read on the forward strand.
ATATAGGTTGTTTTCACGTGGGTTGCACTTCACCTCAAAGTTTTTACTCGGATTGTTTGGGTAGCCATTAGGTACTGCATATTTACAGACAGTGGCTTCATTTTTAAAGCTAATTTTTAAGTTAGCAATAGAGCCAGAAACAATAGCGTTGCATATAGCAAGAAAATCTGTCTCTAATATACTCAACACATTCATCGCCTCTGGGTCGCCAAACCTTGCATTATATTCGATAACCTTTACACCGCTTTTTGTTAACATAAAGCCCCCATATAAAATACCACGAAACCGCTGCCCGGTTTGTTTGTAGAGTTCTAGGGCGACGCGCTCATTTGTTTGTTGAGCTTCAAGCACATCCTTTTCTGAAAGAAAGGGCAGACTGTGATTAGCAAAAGAGTATGTCCCCATTCCACCAGTGTTAGGTCCAATATCCCCGTCAAAAGCTCTTTTATGGTCTTGAACAAGGGGCATGTGAGCACAGGTTGTTCCATCGCAAAAGCTCATTAAAGAAAATTCCTCCCCTAAAAATTTTTCTTCAATTAAAAACGTCCCACCACCACTCACTATAGAGCTAGCATAAGCAAGCGACTCTTCAATCGAATGAAGATGTTCACCAGAAATCTTCACACCCTTTCCACCCATTAAACCATCATATTTAATAACATATTCTTCGTTTAGATGTCGTAAAAAATCCTCAACACCATCAACAGTAACAAACTCTTTTCTTTCGGGGTTCATTTCTGGAGAACAGAGGTCCAAAATATTTCTAGCAAACGCCTTACTGGTTTCAATCTTTGCCACGCCCCTTTTCGGCCCAACACAAGGAATCCCAACTTTTTCTAGTGCATCTACAAGGCCGGACTCAAGGGGGTTTTCTGGACCAATAATAGCAAGATCAATAGAAAGATTTTTAATTAATTCTAATACGTTTGAAACTTCACTTGGAGACTGCTCAAAATATAGTTTAGATAAGTTTTTGATTTGTGGGTTGGTAGTAGAGGCAATACAATACAGGAGAGTGGAAGAAGAGCTTTCTTTAATCTTTCTAGCTATGGCAACCTCCCTTGCGCCGGAACCAATTAAGAGCAATCCAATCATTGCTTTTTAGAGCTATCTATCCTACTATTTTCAAGGTGCTTTAAAAAATCTTTTGTTACACTTCCCGCACAATACTCACCCGTGAACACAGAGTCTTCAAAGCGTTTAATTTTTTTGTTTCCGATATGAGCCGAAAGCTTTAAGTCTTCGAGGTTTTGATAGATTAGCGTGTCGGCACCAATAAATCTTTCTACCTGCTTTACTGTTCTGTTGTGAGCCACAAGCTCTTTTGTTGCGGGCATATCAATACCATAAACATTTTGGTATCTAATAGGGGGAGCCGCAGAAGCAAAAAAAACCTTCTTTGCGCCATTGTTTCTTACCATTTCAATAATTTTTTTAGAGGTATTGCCTCTTACAATAGAGTCATCTACAAGTAAAACATTTTTATTTTTAAACTCTATCTCAATGGGACTTAGTTTATGGGCTACAGATCTTTTACGAATGCTTTGTCCGGGCATGATAAAAGTTCTTCCTATATATCTATTTTTGATAAAACCTTCACGATATTTGATATCTAATTTATGAGCAACCTGCATTGCAGATGTTCTGCTTGTGTCGGGAATGGGTATAACAACATCTATGTCGAGATGGCCATATTCTTTTAAGATTTTATCGCCTAAATAGTCACCCATTCTTAAGCGAGACTTGTGTACAGAAATAGAATCTATGGTTGAGTCGGGTCTTGAAAAATAGACAAACTCAAATAGGCAGGGTGTATGATCAGATTTTTTATAACACTGTTTTTTTAATAACTCACCAGATTCAGAAATAATAATTGCTTCACCCGGCTTAACGTCTCTTTCAAAGGAATAACCCAAAGCGCTTAGGGCGGCGCTTTCTGACGCAACCATATAAGAACTACCGCTTTTACCAATAACCAAAGGACGAATTCCGTTTGGATCTCTGAATGCGACAATACCGACCCCAGCAACAATCATTGCTACAGCATACCCACCTTCACACTGTCGATATACATTTTTTAGTGCAGAAAAAACATGAGAATAATTCAGGGTCCTAAAATTTGTTTTATAAAGTTCATATGAAAAAAGATTTAACAAAACCTCAGAGTCAGATCGAGTATTAAATTGACAAAAGTGTGTTTTTAAAAGATCTGCTTTAATTTTTTCACTGTTTGTAAGGGTTCCATTGTGAGCAAGAGAAATATTAACAGGGTTTGCAGAATAAAATGGCTGAGCTTCGCTTGCATCTGAACACCCAGCAGTGGGGTAGCGCACATGACCCACACCTATGTTTCCTTCTAAGCTCAAAGATTCGTTGGTTTTAAAAACCTCCGTTACAACACCAACCTCTTTATGTAAAGACATTTTAGATTTATCCCAAGTAGCAATACCCGCAGCATCTTGCCCGCGGTGTTGAACCTGTATTAGTGCGTCATATATGTCACCAGCAACATCTTCTTTTTTATGATATATTCCAATAATTCCACACATATATTAATATCGCCTTAAAATCTTTTTAATTTCACCAACATAGGTTGATGGGGTTAGACACAATAAAGCATTTTTATCTTTTTCTGAAATATCTAAGGACTCGACTAGGGATAAATATGTGTCTTGATTTAAAGGTAAGCCCCTAGTCAATTTCTTTATTTTATTATAAGCCATCTTATCACCAGACTTTCTCAAAATGGTTTGAACCGCTTCAGCCAATATGCTCCACTGATTCTCTAATTCAGAACAAAGCTGATCTTTGTTTGGTTGAATTCTATTTAGTCCATTAATAATGTTTTTATATGCTAACAAAGAGTGTCCAAAAGCAACACCAACATTTCTAAAAAGTGTACTGCCGCTTAAATCTCTTTGAAGCCTAGACCTTGAAAGCCTTGATGCTAAAAAAACAAAACTGGCGTTAGAGAGTTCCAGATTTCCTTCTGCATTTTCAAAAGAGATAGGATTAATTTTGTGTGGCATCGTACTAGACCCCACCTCTCCAGGTTTATTAATTTGAGTAAAAATATTTCTACTTATATAAAGCCAAACATCAACACACATATCTGTTAAAATATTATTAACTCGAACAAAAGCATGCAAAAGTTCCGCCATAGAATCATTTGGTTCAATTTGTGTAGTAATTGGATTGTTTTTTAAACCTAAGTCCCTAATAAATTTTTCAGAAAAACTAGTCCAAGACTCTTTGGGAAAGGCTATTTTATGTGCAGCAAAAGTTCCAGTAGCGCCAGAAAATTTAGCGAGCAACCTATGTTTTTTTATATGTGTAATTTGTCTTTCTAGCCTGCTGTGGAAAACCGCCATTTCTTTGCCCAGTGTTGTCGTTGTAGCGGGTTGGCCATGAGTTAATGACAGCATTGGCATGTCTTTTGTTTTGCTTACCAACAACATTAAAAGAGAGGATAGTTGATTTAAGCTATCTAATAAAGACTCATCAACGCCACGTTGAAACATTAAAGAATAAGATGTATTGTTAATGTCTTCTGATGTTAGGCCAAAATGAACAAAAGGAACCCATTTTGAAAACCCATTTTTTTCTAATTTTTTGGATAAATATCCAACAACAGCATTCACATCATGTTTTGTTTTTGCCTCAATTCTTTTAACCGCATTATATTCTTTTTGATCAAAGTTTTGATAAAAAGAGTGCAGCTGTTTTTGTTCTTTCTTTTTTAAAGATAGGTCTTTTTTAAGTGAGCGATGTTCGGATAGTGCAATCAGATACTTTACCTCGACTTCAAGGCGAAATTTCATTAAAGCCTGTTCTGAAAAAAAGCTATTTAACTCAGAAACATTTTTTTTATATCTACCATCTAGCGGAGATATAGCGCTCATATTTTTCCTAAGCTCAATATTCTATGAACAGCTAAAGCACAATTACCCGGATCAAGAACCGTAAGAACGGGGGTCATGCTTGGCATTTGTAGTGTAGAGTGAATATTAATGCTCATATCGATCTTATCTGCGAAAGGAGGACAACCAATCGTTGGTTTGCTTGTGTTTGCTGCTACAAAACCGGACAGAGCATTGGATCTACCCGCAATTGTTACAAAAACAACAGACTCTTCTTGACCGTAAGACCTTATAATTTCTAATACCTTTTCCGGATTTTTATGCGCAGAAGCAGCATGAGTTTCATGCTCTACTCCCACACTGTCTAGAGTAGATGTAATTTTATCTGCATGGTGTTGATCGGATGTTGATCCCATAATTAATACTGCTTTCATATTAACCCCTTTATGTTATTTTTAATTCTTTGATCTATGTTTGTTAGGTCCGGAAAGTCAAATTTTTCACCGGTGATTAATTCGTATAATAAAATATAACGCGCAGACAGCTCAACGATTAGTTCGTCCGGAGCTTCTGGTAAAACTTTGTCATTATAGGGGTCACAATGCTTTGCAAACCATAGTCGCAGAAATTCTTTATCAATGTTTTGCGGCTCTTCATCGTTATCAAAGCGAGATTGATATGTTTTTTCTATCCAATACCTACTAGAATCGGGGGTATGTATTTCATCAACAAATTTAATGTTACCAGAAGAATCCTTACCAAGCTCATACTTTGTATCAACCAAGATTAATCCATTTTTTGCAGCTATATCTTGACCATAATTAAATAAATCTAAGCTCATTTGTGCCGCCCTATCATAATCTTCTTCTGTCATTAACCCCAGCGCAAGAATTTCACTTTTTGAAACGGGTCTATCATGAATTTTATCTTTTGTAGTTGGTGTTAGCATTGGCTGAGAAAGCTTTTGGTTTTTTTTCAAACCAGAAGGAATTTTATTTCCACAATATTCTTTAGCACCATTCTTGTAGACCGTCCAAAGAGACGTTTCTGTTGATCCTGTAATATATCCCCTTACCACAAATTCTACCTGAAACACTTCGCACTTCTCAACCAAGGATATGTTAGGATCGGGGGTGCTAATAAGATGATTTGGAAACATATCTTTTGTTTTTTTAAACCACCACGCACTAACCAAGTTTAAAACAACTCCTTTATAAGGTATTCGAGCAAGAACTCTATCAAATGCACTTTGTCGATCAGTAGAGACCATTAGAACTTTGTCGTCTAAGAAATAGGCATCACGGACCTTGCCCACCTGTTTATTTTTTACGTGAATGTTGGTATCCTGAATTGTGTTATTCAGGTTCTCGCTAATTACCTGATAATATTTGTCGTCAATATTCATGACATTCTTGCGAAATTGGATTACACAAAATATGACTATTTAAGATTAAATCAATGTCTTTTTTTATTTGTTTTTCCGTAGAGTTTATTTCCCAAACAGTGCCCTTTAAAATATTTGTTACATTATTAAAGCCAAATCGCTTTTGTAGGGTCTCCTTCATTTTTCTGCCCTCAATGTTTTCTTTTTCTCTAACTAAAAAACGAGACCCAGAACCTCTATCGACATTAGTGGCTATAAACTCTTTGCTAGGATTAAACAAGACGTCCGTCTCATAAATATTCTCTATATCCAATGCACCATCGTGCTCAATTTCAAGATGTAAATATTTTTTAATATTAGCATCGGTTTTACCAAGTCTTTCTATACATTTTTCTACTGAAATAGCTTCATTATCTGCAATAATCATTGATATTAAAAGTTCTGTAGTTTTTTTGGATTTTTTAAAAGGGGAGATATTAATTTTTTTTGATTCATAGTTTAAAGCCTTATAGCTAAAAACGTCATCAGAATTCAAAAAACTATTTAATGACCTAAAAATAGGGTCACCTATATAGGTTCGTTCTGGGTGCGGCATTATTGCCATAACGTTTCCAGCAACATTTCCAAGAGCGGCAATATTATCAATTGACCCATTTGGATTGACCGGAAAATCATTGATAACCTCTCCATCTTCATTGCAATAGTGATACACAGCTAGGTTGGCGGTTTCTACAATGTCTTGTAGCTTTTTATCCATCATAAATCTTCCTTCAGCATGTGCTATAGGTATACGCAAAAGACTATTATCAGATTTATCAACAAAGGCGGAGACACTCTCTTTATTGCTTTTTAAATAACACCAAGTATTATAATACCCCGTACCAACAACCTGACCACTTCTAACGCGCTTGTTTTCAGATAAACTAACTATAGTGTCAAAACCATTGTTTCCTGGAACCATTCCAGATTCTACCAAAATTTGCGCACCGTTACACACACCCAAAACAGGTTTACCCGTCAAAGCCTGTTTTTTTAATGTATTCATAACAGGGTCTAGTGATGCAATAATACCAGACCTTGAACGATCTTCATAAGAAAAACCCCCAACAATAATATATCCATCACAAAGATCTAGGTTAGATGAAGGCTCGTTCCAAAGGTGCGATATGGGAACCATACCATTTCTTTCGATAGCAGCAATAGTTTCAAGCTCTGTATTAGAGCCCGGGAACTGAATAACGGCTATTTTAGATCTATTTTTCATTCAAATAAACTTGTTTAGATGAGTCGGTAACCATAATTCCTATTTCATAACAGTTCTTTTCTCCAAGCATACTTACAAGACGATCTTTTTCAGACGGACTTACGATAATAGTAAGACCAATACCCATATTAAAAGTGCGGTATAATTCGCTTGTTTTAAGGTCAAGATTTTCTATTAAAAATTGAAAAATAGGAATTTTAGGCCAAGAATTGATATTAATCTGAGCTGCAAGCCCCCCAGGAAAAACCCTAGGTACATTATCTATTAATCCACCGCCAGTTATATGAGCCAAGCTTTTAAGTGTAAACCCTTTTTCAATAAGGATGTTAATCATCTGACTATAGTTTTTATGTGGAGCCAGGAGGGCATTGCCAACAACTGTTTTTTGATCAGAGAGCATATCATCAATCCCCAGATGTAATACATCGAAAATCAGTTTTCTTGCTAAAGAATAGCCATTTGTATGTAATCCATTTGATGGAATGCCCATAATCAAATCACCTTCTTTAACAGAAGAGCCATCCACAATATTCTTCCTTTCTATAATCCCCGTAGCAATACCAACCAAGTCATATTCATTTTGATGGTAAGTCCCCGGCATTTCAGCAGTTTCCCCCCCCCCACCAAAGAAACGCCCAGATTCTTACACTCAACTGCAATACTACTAATGATTTCTGAAACAGTTTTAGGTTCTAGGGAACTGCTAGCTATATAATCAAGAAAGGTTAATGGTTTTGCGCCAGTTGCCGCTACATCATTGCAACAGGCATTGACTAGATCGTAACCAATAAAATCAAAATTATTACATTTTTGTGCAACAGCCATTTTTGTGCCAACACCATCGATACTTTGAACCATCACGGGGTCGTCGTATTGATTTACAATGTCTTTTATACTATACATTGCACCAAAGCCACCAATGGAAGAGAGTACATTTTTGTTAAAAGTAGACTGGATAACATCCCTGGAAGATGCTATTGCATAATCTGCTTTTTCAATGTCTACGCCAGCATCTTTATATGAAATCTTTTTTTTCATGATAGTAGTTTTTCCCTTAAGGAGTGTTCCCAAACGTTTTTTGCTTCATTAATAGATAAGTTAATCTTGTCATTGATGGTTATTGTTTTTTCAATGCATGTTGACCCTATAATATCAAAAGGTATATCTTTTTTTTCTAGTATTTTTTCAACATTTCTTGCATCAGCATCATGAACCTCCAATAATATAGACAGGTTTTCATTAAACAGCCTTTCTGAGAATTTTTCTTTTGCTAAACGAACCTTAATACCAATATTATTTTGAAATGACATTTTACAAAGACTAACAGCCAAACCACCCCGAGTAACCACTCTTGAGGATAGTATTAATTCTCGGGATTCCAAACTAATAAGACTGTTTAGAAGTGTACTAAATTGTTTATTAGAAAATCTGTGCACGTCATTGTTGTCTATTGCTAATAGGTCAGCAACTACACTACCACCCATTGCATAGTTGGATCCACCCAATAAAAATACAACAGAACCTTTAGATTGAAAGCTGTTTTGAATAGACATGTTAACATCTATGTTTTTTCCAAAACAGCCAATCATTGGACTAGATGGTATAGCATTATCGCCGCTTTGATTGTAAAAGCTGACATTGCCTGCAACAATAGGCAGATTAGTGTTCTTTTCAAAATGTAGACCATCACAACAATCCCTAATTGCTCGACAGCTTTCTGCAAACTGCCACATTTGTTCTGGTTTTTCAGGATTACCAAAACACAAACAATCCGTCAGCGCAACAGGAATCGCGCCACTTGCTACAACCTTCGCAGTTGCTTCTAAAAGAGCATGTTGTGCAGTGAGGTAGGGGTCAATCTTACCAATTTTTGGATTATGTGCTATTGCAACAGCAAAACCATTTTTTCTAATTTCTTCTGGAAAAGATTCATTATTAAAAGGCGAAACAACCCCAGCTTCAGAAAGCCCTCTTTCCAACACCACCTTACCCTGAACTTGTTTATCGTAACACTCATATACCGGAGAACGAGAAGCAATATTTTCATTTCCCAGCAATTCTAATATCAATTGCTTATAGTTTTTAATAGCTGGAAGAGGGGTGGCCTTCTTGGAAAGCACCACCTTTTTTAACGGTCTTTTATAAACAAAGCCTTCGTTAATTTTTTTGATAGGGCCATCAATAATTTTTTTATCTTCGGCATAGACAGTATAGTGAGGTTCTTTTATAATTTTACCAACAATTTTTGCTTGAGCTAAAGATGAAACGTTAGGGAAATCAAATTTTTTATTGTAGTGGTTTAATATGATGGGGGTAGTATCGGGATGACATGCCCACATAAACCTTTCTTGCGTTTCAGAGCAAAGAATCACATGACTCTGTAGGTTGTTCATACTAGTATGAATCTTATCAGCCCAAACCTCAGCTCCCATCCCAGCAGCATCTGCCAACTCTATACTTGCGCAAGCAACACCACCCGCACCCAAATCTTTAAACCCCACTTTGTGTGTCATATCATTTTTTTGCAAATACCTAAAGAGGTCATAGCTTGCTTTAAGAATATGTCTTTCTAAAAAGGCGTTAGGTTCTTGAACGGCACCCTTATTTTGTTGCTCTTTTTCTTCTTCAAGTTCTAGCGATGCAAAACTAGCGCCCCCAAAACCACTATTATCTGTTGGTTTTCCTACTAAAATTAAATCATATCCTTCTGCATTTTTGGGAGCCTTTGATCGAATAACATCCTTTTCTCGGACAATACCAGCAGCAATAACAGTGACTAAGCAGTTGTCATTGTAATCTTCATCATAATAGAGATCACCCGCAATGTTTGGAATGCCTAGCGGGTTTCCATATCCAGCAATTCCACTCACGACTCCTTCATGAATCCACTTTGTCTTAGTGTGTTTCAAATCACCAAACCTTAGTCCGTCTCCAACAGCAACTACCTCTGCTCCCATACAGCACACATCTCTAACATTGCCTCCAATACCAGTTGCTGCACCTTCATAAGGAACAATTTGACTGGGATGATTGTGAGATTCATGACTAATCACCAAGCCATAACGGTTATTGTTTTTATCGGTTGCAATTGAAACTATACCAGCATCATCCTTTGCTCCCAAAATGACATCAGGACCATCAGTGACAAAGTGTTTTATATGTTCTTTGCTGCTTTTATAAGAACTGTGTTCTGATCCCTGAATAGAAAAAAGAACAAGCTCTGCAAGGGTTGGAGGTCTTTTTAAAAATTCATTTTGAACGGTTTTAGTTTCTTTTATGCTAAGGGGAATATTTTGTTTAGACAAAATATTTGTAATTTCTTCATCTGAAAGATTGGAAAAATCAAACGTGTCCCAACTTTCATATTTTTTCATAAAGCAAAAGTTTGGTTTCGATCCGGGCCATAGGAAATTAATGAGATTTTATTTCCAGTAAACATTTCAATCTTATGAATGAAAGCTTTCAATTCCGGAGGACACTCATTAATATTTTCAATATGCTTTGGTAAAGAGCTCCAACCATCAAGAGTTTCATATATGGGTTTAATTTTATTGAAACTTTCTAAGTCAGCAGGAACTTGAGCAACCTTTTTACCGTCAAGTTCATAACCAATGCACATTTTGACCTTAGACAACCCAGTTAACACATCGACCTTTGTTAAAATCAGTTCAGTAAATCCATTTAATTGATTAGCATATTTTAGTTGCACTAAATCAATCCAACCAATTCTACGAGCCCTTCCAGTTGTTGTACCATACTCTTGTCCTACTTCACGAATTTTGTCTTCGAGCGGTGGGCTAATTTCAGTTGGCAGAGGCCCTCGTCCAACATAGGTAAGATATGCTTTAGCGATTCCAACTATACGCTTTTCTCTGTTTAAACCAATTCCAGAGCCCGCCTCTACTTGACCTGCAACAGTATTGCTGCTTGTAGTGAATGGATATAACCCATGATCTACATCGAGACAAGCACCCTGAGCACCCTCAAATAATATTTTTTCCCCAAGACGATCTGCTTTTATAAGATGTTCTGTAACATTACCTACATAGGGCTTAATAATTTCTGCATACTCTAAATATTGACTAAGAACGTCTTCATAAGAATAATTAAACGGCTCCTCAAATACATTTTCAACAAGCTTCTTATTAAACATAAATGACTTTTTTAACCTCTTAGCAAAAATTTCTTTGTTCAGCAAATCCACAATACGCAAACCATGTCGATACATTTTATCTGCATATACAGGAGCAATTCCAGACCTTGTGCTACCAGCAGCCAAATCGCTTTGAAGATCAGTTAAATGGTGATCAATATCTACATGATAAGGCATAATTAAATGTGCACGATCACTAATTAAAAGATTAACCCCCAGCTCCTCTTTCTTTAATAAATCAATTTCTTTAATCAATACAGCGGGATCAATAACTACTCCATTACCAATTACAAGCTTACAATTTGGGTGCAATACGCCGGAAGGAATTAAATGAAGTTTGAGGGTTCTGTCGTCAAGAATAATAGTATGGCCAGCATTATTACCTCCCTGAAATCTTACAATATAATCAGATTTGGCCGAGAAAAAATCCGTAACCTTTCCTTTACCTTCGTCTCCCCACTGGGCGCCAATTATAACAGTGATGTTTCTTTTATTATTTTGCACTTTTTGATTTTGTTGATAAGGTGTAATTTATACTATGGATTCTTTATACCAAAATAATACTTTTAAAACCCTTATTTTATTAGGGGTTTTATTTCTAAATAGCTGTGCCGCTGTCGGTCAATTAGTTATTCCAATGGAGTCAATTGATAAGCCAAAGGGACCTTATGGTATTGGCACCCAAGTCTTTTTCTGGACAGACGAAAAAAGGAGCGAACAATACACAACAGACCCAACGGACCTTAGAAAGCTACAAGTACAAATTTGGTATCCTGCACAAATGAAGGAAGGTTATCAAAAAACAACTCATATGGTGTTTCCTAATAAGACATTAGATGCTATGGCGAGCACCCTTAATGTACCGGTGAATTTTATAGGACATGGAGCACGACTAATGTCAAGCGCAGTTCAAGGAGCACATCCAGTAGAAGGAGAAAAATTCCCATTGATATTATTTTCACATGGTGATGGAGGTGTAGCAACCCAAAACCTGTCGCAGGTTGAAGCGCTAGTAAGCAACGGATATATTGTGATTGCCCCCAATCACACCTATAATGCTTCTATTACCTTTGATGAAGAAGGTACCCCAGCTATATATCAATCTAATATTACGTGGAGCGAACAAACAATATATAGCAAAAAGTACTATGCAAATCAACTGATACGATATCGATATGCAGATATTGCATTTATATTAGATGAAATATCAAAAAATACTCTACAAGGATCTATGTCAAATCCTTATTACGAAATGATCGATTTTGAACGCGTGGGAATGATGGGACACTCCATGGGAGCAGGAACTAGCTATCATGGACTAATAAATGATAAGCGTATTAAGTCAGCAGCAGCATTCGATGGATGGTTTTTCCCTTTAGACAAAAAAACCTTTTCTACCCAAACTAATAAACCTTTTCTTCACTTAGGACAAGAGGAGTATTTAGATATAGATATAGAGGGCGATATTAATAACTCCGAATCAGGAATGATTAATTTTGACATTCATAATGCTATCTTAGAAAACAATACAAGATCTTTCGTTGTTTATGTTGAAAACAGTCTACATGTTGACTTTACAGACTATAAACAGATATATATTCAAGGAAGACCATTTACAATTCCGATATCTGAATTTGGAGATATCTCAAGAAATAAAATTAAAAATATTATGAACAAATCAATTCTAGAGTTTTTTGACTATACGTTTAAAGGTAAAGAATTTGATCCAACAGTTCTAAGTCAATATAATAATAGTATAAAAGTGAGCTATGATCCCAACTAGTTTTATAAAAAAAGTGGGAACATTTACCAAAAAACGGTGCCAGATTTCACTATATTTAAGCTAAAAAAAAGAAAGATTTAATTTTTTATGTTTATGTCTTAGATGATAAAGAAAAGTTGGTAGGGGTAATATCTTTAAGAAATTTAGTTACCTCTAATAATACTACAAAATTGAAAGATATGATGATTAAAGATATCCACGCCGCAACATCAAAAACCGATCAAGAAGAAGTTGCTAAAACTGTTGCACAGTATAATTATCTTGCGCTTCCTGTCGTAAATAGACAAAATAAATTTTTAGGAATTGTTACTATAGATGACGTAGTAGATATTATTAGAGAAGAAGCATCTGAAGATTTCTTACAAATGGCTGGTGTAGGAAAAGACAGAGAAATTTTATTGAAATCTCCTATTGAAAATGCGCAGTCAAGAGCCCCTTGGATTTTTGCAAGCTTAATTGGTGGAGTTTGTGCTGCTGCTATTATTGGCTACTTTGACTACCTAATAAAAGAAATGTTAGTCTTGGCTTCTTTCATTCCAGTTATTATTGGGATTGGAGGGAATATTGGTACACAATCATCTACTATTATTGTCCGCGGATTGGCCACTGGAAGGGTTGATGTCGGCAATACTTTTCCTTTAATTATAAAAGAAATTATTGTGGGGGCAATTTTAGGAATTGGGTATGGTATATTAGTTGGTGCAACCTCTGAATTCATAACCGGAATTCAATTAGAAAATCTTGGTATAGTTATAGGGTTAAGCATTGCTTGTTCAATGACAATTGCAACTGCAGTAGGAGCTAGTGTACCGCTCATACTTAAAAAATTAAACTTTGATCCAGCTATTTCAACAGGACCGTTTGTCACTACCGCAATTGATATTTTAGGCGTAGCGTTATACTTTATCATTGCTTCACTTATATTGTTATAGTCTTGAAGCTCTCTCAAAAAATAAATTGTTTCACTGTATTTTTAGTTCTAAATAGTCTGGCTCTCACACAATCTAAAGATTATGATATCTATTTATATGATTCGATTAAGGGGATGACCTTGTCTGTTGATAACGAATCTCTCTCATTAAAAGCGCTCAACCTTGGAAAGTTTATACTGGGAGAGGATTTAAAATATGAGGAACAAAATCTGAACAGTAAAAATAATTTAATTAATAGGTTATTACTTCAGTCTGAAATTGACGTTGTTGATACTCGGTGGGAAGATTCAATTAAGCTCTTAGATGGTCAAGAAATTAAAATAAGATTTTTATATGCGAAGGAAGATACGCTGGATTATAATAAAACTAAAAAAATAGCTTTATTGTATAGACTTGATATCAAAGGCGAAGAAAAAGTCTCAAACAAATCAAACTTATTTAATTTAGCGGTGATGGAAAACTCAATAATAAAAATATGGATTGATAAAGAAAGTAGAAGTATGGTTAAATTGAATCTGATGTATAACGGAATATTATATACCATTAAATGAAAATAAATATTAAAAATTATCTGAGTATTATGTTCGTATTAAGTGCCTGTGCTGCACCAACTACATCAATTGATGTAGAGTCAGAGCAGCTCATATCAAAAGAAAATTTTTTATTTTATGTAGATGAAACAACAAACCTCCATCATTCTGAGCTACTAACAACCATTCAGTTACCTTCAAAAGATTACGTTGTCCCATCAATATTAAATTTACTCCCAAATGCGGGAAGGGAATATCGATCCGGTACACATGAGGGTATTGATTTTTCTGTGCCATTAAATGGCCCCGTTACAGCTGTTTATGACGGTATTGTTATAAGAAGCAACCCTCAGCATAGTGATGTTGATATTGATACATATAACGCTCTTTTAGCAACCTCAGAAGGATTAGGCAAGACTCCAGCTGATATTTATCATTTTATATTGCTTGGGAAGTCAATTGTTATTGATCATGGATATTCTATTACATCCAAGTTTAGAACTATTAGTGTATATGCACATTTATCTTCTATTCCAGAAGGTATTGTACCTGGAACTAGAGTAGATAAGGGTATGCTAATTGGTTTTTCTGGCAATACCGGTACATCAGATGGGGCACTTAGGAATGAAAAGGGTGCTCACCTACATTGGGAAATGCATTTTGATGACAAGTCTGGTAGATATTTCTTAGGTCAAAATATTCCGTCTCAATACTTACAAAGCAATATTGAATTATTATTTGATCAATAGCTTGCTTTCATAAGATATCTTATAAATAAAAAGGGGCTCTAAAAAGAGCCCCTTTAATTTGAATCCTCAACTAAACAGTTTAGAAATCAAAGGTAACTTGCATTGTGCTGTGATCATCGAAGTATTCGTTCGCTGTTCTCATAGCATATGAAACATGCATTGTGTAGTCACCTACTGGCACTGTTACACCTGCACCCATTGAAGCTCCCCAATTGGTTCCGCTCCACTCTTCCCAATCTGCGTCAGAAACGTCAGCTGGTTGTGAGTCGTCGCCTACAGTCATTACTGTAGCTGCGCCCACCCAAGCACTACCTAACATATACTTAGCACCAAATGCTAAAGTATTTGATTGGTATGAGTGATTAGTGAAAGTTGTGCTCACATCTAAGTTGTTAAGCAATGAGTAGGTCGCAGAAAGATCTAGACTTGTTGGCAGAGCAAAGTTGTCTGCAACAATTCTAAATGTTTCAGATGATGAACCCGATTCAGCGCCCTCTGGTGTGAGGTTCTGATCAAGATTAATACCATCGTAATGCATTCTACTACCAACATTCTTCATTGCAACACCAATTGTTAGTGGTTGGTCAGGGAATTTGTATTGGACACCTACGTCGAATGCAAATCCTGTTGCAGATGTTTCTTCGATTGTCTCAGAAACCATCTTTGTTGCAACACCAACATTAACACGGTCAGAGAATGCTCTCGCAAACCCTGCTGTTGCTGTGAAAAAACTAGGAGAGAATGTTTGACCATCTCCCTCAGGAGCAAATGCAGTAGTTTTTGGGATATCACCAAAGTCTAAAGACTTTAGTGTCATTCCAAATGTTCCTGATTCGCCCATTGCCATAACCATACCTGCATACATCACGTCGATGTCTGCGATATAAGATGTGGTTGAAACTGTTCCTTGTAAACCAGAGTTGTGTCTTGCTAGACCAGCTACATTAGTAAATAATGCATCTATTCCAGCTACGGTACCAACGTTCGTTCCGCTAAGAGCTACTGTCTCAGTACCTACTGGGATAAGAAGCTGTGAGGCACCAGCGGTACCCTGTGATCTTACCGTACCAGCAGTTAGTGCTGAAACCAACACTGCGCATCCAAGGAAGATTTTAAATGTATTTTTCATTTTCATATTCTCCTTTTCCTTAATAAACGTCTAGACGTTGTTCTGGTTGAATTACAGCTAACTTCAGGATTTTATCTCCGTGGTTAGTCTCTACGTGTGCCACATACATTCCACTAGCAACTGGTAATTCAAAGTTATTCTTCATATCCCATGTTGCATGTTGTGATGCTGTATCATTGTGGTGAATTGTTCTTACTAAGGTACCATCAAGTGCAAAGATACGAATTGTCGCAGGACCTTCTTCAGGTAAGTGACTAAACATCACTCTACGATCAAGCGCATCACGCTCTTCTGGGTTATATCCGTAATAAGGGTTTGGCCATACTGAAATACGATCTGGATCGAACGCATTAGCCATCATACCTAATCCTTCAGTAGTAAACGTAAACGTGTCTGCTGATGAATTTGGTTTACTCATTTTAAATACTACAGAACTTCCACCAACCCATGTACTACCGTATGCCGCTAGTCCATCTGCTGTTGGTAATACTCCTGAGCCTAAGTAATCAGTAAACATTGTCGCTGTCATGTATGGATAGCCGATTGTTGCGCCACTTGTAGTAGTGTTATCGCATGAACCGCCTGATCCCCATCCACAACCACCTGATGTAGTTAGATCATCTTCAGCAAGATATTGAGCTTCTTTAGCTGGATCATATGGAGTCGCAACCATACCTACAAAACAGTAGATTGGTTCCCAACCTGGAGCACCATAAACAGGTCCTACCCAGCTTGCACCATCAAGATCAAACGTAAAGTTTCCATTGTAATCCCAGTACCCAGCGTACATTTGCTCTTTGTTTCCAGTAGCAAAGTTGTGTCTGAATGCTGAGAATGGAACCATACTATTGGTCCACTCATAAATATAATCATACCCTACTGATGGAGTACTAAAGTCAAGTTCAACGTCATCTGATTCCCAGTAATTAAATCGGTCAAAGTCTCTTGCGTATGGTTGTTGGTAAGCAGGAGTACCCGCTCTACTTTCTAAAATATATCCTGTACGACCTAGACTAGCAAAAGGAACATAAGAAACCGCGTTGTCTCTTTGTTCGTTTGCATCTAACCAAGGTGCTGTCCATTCTTCTACTGCAAGTAGATCTTCTTGAGGACCGTTCACTAGTAATTGAATACCTTCAACTACTGGAGTTCCACCTGGACCAACTTCAACGCCTGTTGCAGTATTCACACCACCAACAACAGGGTTGTTAGCGATAAGAACTTCACCAGTCATATCATTTGTTAATGTCCAGTTCACAGCTACAGTTCCATCTGGCATTGCGTCATCCATTGTTACTGTGTAACTATCGCCTGACATTTGAGAAGCATCCACTACAACTACATCAACAGAACCTTGAGAAGGTCCAGTATGTACAGTTGAAATAACATCACCGGCTGAGGCTGTATTATCACCCAAAGCAATAGTGTTAGGAACTTCTGGTCTTACAGTTAAATATCTCGGACTACTTTCCAATGTTTTTGGAATACCATCCGCGTTGTAACCATATGCGGTTACAGAATAATAGTAAGCACGATTTGTGATCAGTTTTGAATTACCATTCAATCCATCTGTTGTGATAGATTCAAAGTGTGCTAATCCACTATCTGAACCAAATTGTGTTCTAATATTAATATTCTCACCTAGTTCAGCATTAAATACGGTATCAAAAATTTCGGTTGTACCGTTTATAATATCATACGTAGCTAATCTTTTCTTAGCTCCACCGCCTGATGCAGTTTCATGCTGATATACATTGTATCCTTCGAATACAAAGTTAGTAGGATTACCCGCATCGTCTAAGTCAACTTCACTAACTACATTATAGCTTTCAGGTTCATCGCCCCAAACTAATGTTATTTGATCTGCTAACGCACTCGCTGTCACGCTTGGTGAAGGAGGTGAGTCAGGAAGAGCAAAGTCAATGTCGTAAGCTGTTTGAGCTAGGGCATCTATCTCTTTTAGGTAAGATACAGAAGATAACGCGTCACCACCAGCAGCATGGAAAATTCCAAATACTACTTCCTGTGAATCGCCTGCTGCCATAGTAAATGGACCAACACTCATTAGGAAACGTCTATCAGCTGAAGAAGCATAGTTTCCGTCAACAGGGTTAGCATTACTATGTGCAACAGTAGGGTCTCCATAGAAACAAAAACGTTGATCATAAAGATCACCGGCTATTTCATTTGGATACGCACTTCCGTCTTTTCTTAAACCTTGCAAATAAAAGTACCCCTCTGTTTCATCAGCTGGGTCAGTATATGTCGCATCTCCATTAATATAAAATGCAAATGATGACATCTGAAGGTTCTTTTTTCCTGGATGACGAGTACCAAACATTTTAGCACCTTCTGTACAATCTTCTGTCGCGTCACAATCTACCATTGGACCTTGAAAGAAGTCATATCCAGCTGCTGGAGTTCCTACGCTTAAGTTATCGTAGACACTGTCAGGGCCGTCATTCCAAACATAACCAAGACCTAATTCAACATCACAACCAACAAAGTCGTCACTTGCGCTTCCTAAGTCTGGGTCTGACCATAGTCCCATGTAAGTATCAACTAGGTCATCTGAACCTTTATTTATAATTAATTGCTTTAAGAACACCATGTCACCAAATACGTCAGGTCTATCAAAACCAAACATAGTTGTTTGAATCTCCACGTTAAGTGGTGATGTTCCAAAATTCAATTTGTATGCAGGGTCACCATCATTACTAACAAACCAAAGTACTTGGTCTCCTAGGAATTCTGGATGATCAGTTCCGCCTGGTAGTGGAGTATATTCTCCATCACCATCTACGTCAACCCAAGGTGCACCAAAATCAACTGGCCATTCTTGGAAGTCAGCGAAGTCAAGGGGAGAAGCTAACATAGATTTCTCTACTTTATAGATTCTGTGCACCGCAGCTAGCGGGTCACCACCCCATGGACCTGGACCCATGTCTTGTGTATAATCTCCAACGATAGTTCGAATAGATCCATTCACTGTAGCTCCCATCCATAATGCGGATTGGAAGATAGAGTGTGCACCCGTGCCTTTTGGCCATTCTAATGCTGAATCACCAGAAACGTGGTAATCCAGAAAGAGACCATTGTTGGCAACGTCTGCATAGATTTTATTCCCATCGAACGTACCGACAGAATCCACATAATTGGATGAGCTACTAAAGTTAGAGACATTTTTGTCTCTCGCTTCAAGGCCAGTTGTAACTGACAGTAACATCACCAATGTGAAAACGGTAATATTCTTTAAGATTTTCATATTTACCTCTTTACCTTCTTATTTAATTAAAAACTAATGTTCATACCAACTCTAACAGTTCGAGGAGCGCTCCATCTACTAGGAAATGCTAAATTATCCTGGTAAAGTGCCGCTGCATCAACGTCAGGGTTAGTTGCTAATCTATTGGCAAGCCATTGCTGCCCACTTTCAGTTGCAACCCAGCCATCTTCAGCTACGTTACCGGTTCCATGATAAACATCATTAACCTGTTCTGCGTCTAAAGCGTTGAACACAGCAACATATGCATTTGCTGTTACGCCGCCCATTTTAAAGGCTCTGTCTACACGAAGATCAAGGTTAGTAAATGCAGGCATTGTACCTGAGTTTACCGGACCCTCTGGGAATTCCCATCTGTTCTCAAAAACTGTACTATAGATTTGAGATGGTGTAAAGCGAGTACCACTACCAAAGCTCATTACAGCATTAAATCCTGTATTTGCTAACGCACCAGTAGCATTCGGTGAACGCCAGTCAAGGATTACGTTTGCAGTATGAGTTTGGTCATAGTCTAATAGATTCATCGCTTTTGGATATCCATCATCTGTACCAATCCAAGTAACATAGAAGTTCTGGTTTCCATAAGATCCAGTTCCTCTAGCTTCTGAGTATGTATAATTTGCTTGCGCATACAAACCTCTAGTTCTACGCATTTCAAAGTTTGTTGTCAAACCTTGTGAGACCATAACGTCTCCATTTAAATACTGTGCCCAGTTTTGTTGAGTATCTGCACCACCAGTATTTGTAAATGCGTCTGTACGATTTGCTAGCGTCAAGTAATCTTTACTTTCTTTATAAAACCCTTCAATCTTTAATGAAGCGAAAGCACCGATACGTTGCTCAATACCAATTTCATACTGAGTTGAACGCTCTGGCTTTAACGCAGGGTTTTCAGATGCAGTAGCATTACCAGCTAAGATATCTGCTGATAGCTGTGAATCTGATAAGTATAGATATGACATTGGAACTGATTGCCAGTGTGTTCCATAGTTCGCACGGAATACTGTACGATCGGATACTGGGAATGAGATACCAATTCTAGGATGTGTAGCAGTTTCTTTCTTTGTTTTCTTCCAAACAAAGTTACCGTTACCATCACCATTTCTATCTACACGCTGTCTATTAAAGTATAGGTGGTTGAACCCGTCTGAATCTCCATATCCGTCACCATCTGAATCTGGTGCCATAGCGCCAGTGTCAATTGATTCCATTGAAAGACCCACTTGAACAACTACATCTTTAAATTCAAGTTTATCTTGAACATAGAAACGTGTTTGTGTTGGTTCTGCTGGAGCTAACATATGATCATCCTGATTATATGTTCCATTCCACTCATCACCATAAATATTGTAACCAAGATTTGTTACATATAGAGCTCTGTAGTTAATGAACTTCCAATCTGCTGGATCACTTCCCGCAGCAATGATTTCTTCATTAGTTGCTACACCGTCATAATTAGCATCAACTTGACTAATTGCTCTAGCAACACCTGATGCAGTTAAACCGTAACGACTAATTTCGTGACTGTCTACCGAACCACCAACTTTAAACTCATTGTAACCAATTTGGTTAGTGTAGTCAAAGCTCACAGTGTTTGTTGTAGTTTTTCTTGTATCGTAACTTGTGTACTGTGATCCAAACCCTGCTGCACCGATGAATTCATCTGGTGATAGCGGGTTAAATCCAGTTCCGTCACGTTTGTAATAATTTGCTGAACCAAATGCTTTGGTTCTTCTACCATACGCTTCAATATCATGTAAGTAATTTTCATTACCACCAGTAGTTTCATAAGATTGATTTGAAATCGAAACTTTAGCATAAGATAGTGGACTAATAGTATATCTGAAGTTCATATATCCCATAGCAAAATCTGATTCATTAATATATGAACCGTCTGTTCCACCTAGAACTCTACTCCAACTATAACTATGTCCTTCATAATCATAAGCCTGTGTACCAAGCTTGACACGTAATGGACCAAAGTCCATTGTCATGTTACCATTAACTGTAACACGGTTATTGTCATCTTGAGGTTGTTGTCCGTACATGCGCTCATAGTTACTATATACAACATATGTAGTATCATAAGCTGCAACACCAGAAGCCAACAATGCTGGATCTGTTTGGTTGTCTCTTACAACAGTTTCAATATGTGAAATTTTGTTACCATTAGCGTCGTTACCATATACAAAGCCATCAGTACCATCGCTGTAATAGTCAGCAGGAACTTCAGACAATGGCATAGCGTCATACTTAGGGAAGTAACTATATGATACGTCACCAGCCTTTTCTTTCGCTTCAACAGACAAATATACTTTTACATTATCGCTGATTGGACCACCAAAGTCAAAGTTGACATTTTGGTAACCATCTGAGTATAACTTGTCAGGAGAAGTACTAGCATCTGCCCCTAAAGACATTTCTGCTCCTACTTTTGATCTCCATTGTGTACCACCAGTTTTGGTAGTAATATTTACAATCCCTCCATTAGCACCACCATATTCTGCAGAGAAACCTCCAGTTTGAACTGAAATTTCTTGTAGTGCGTTTTGAGAGTTACCGTTTAATAGATTTCCACCCCCGTAAACATCTTTTACAGGAACACCGTCGACATAGTATCTACTATCTCCACTTCTACTTCCACGGAAATATCCATTAACAACACCTGTTTGAAGGTTAACAATATTCTCAACCCCTCTCACAGCAAATGCATCAATCAACTCTTTATCAACAACACGAGTTGTATTTGTAGCATTCGGATTAATTAACGGTCTTTCTCTTGTTACTGTTACTTCCTGACCTGCAACCGAGGCAACATCTAGTGCAAAGTCTACTGTTGTTGTAAAACCAACAGAAGTGCTTACACCAGCTTCTATAACTGTAGTATAACCGATGTACTCGGCTCTCAAGTTATAGTCACCAACAGGGACGTCAAGAATATAGTATCTACCTAATTGATCGGTAGCTGCACCTAAGTTTGATCCTTCTACAACTACGTTTGCTCCAACTAACGGATTACCGTCAGCGTCAGCTACAACCCCTGCTAATTTAGCAGTAGTTGACTGTGCAAACATAAGAGTAGGAAGAACAAGAAGCGCAATTAACATACGTAGTTTTCTCATTATTCTACCTCCAAATGAGTTTTTATATACAAATTTTAATTTGTTATTTTGTTTCATTCATTTACCCTATATATATATTAATAGTATATATAATTTTTAATTTCATTCATACTTTTCACAGTATATATATACCACGTTTGGGGGATGCGTATCCCTTCAAATGTGAAATCCATTTAAATTGAGGATTGTTTTAGTTGATGTCAATACTTTTTTAGTATTGACTGTCAGGACGACAAATTGGGGTAAAAAATTAAATCTTTCTTTTTTTTAGCTTAAATATAGTGAAATCTGGCACCGTTTTTTGGTAAATGTTCCCACTTTTTTTATAAAACTAGTTGGGATCATAGCT
>AQSA01000007.1 GCA_000402815.1 Candidatus Neomarinimicrobium atlanticum
GATGAAGCGCTGTATACTAGCGATAATATGGTTTTAGAAGGGACTACTTTTTCTTTCTTTTGTATAATGGATGATGGAACGATTCTTACTTCACCTGCAGATGGAAGAATACTTAGAAGCGTAACTCGATTAGTTCTATTAGATATTCTAAAAAATCAACAGTTAAGTATTGAAGAATCAGATCTTTCGATTGATAAAGTCTTAAAATGTAAAGAAGCATTTATTGCATCAGCGAATCGAGATGTTATACCCGTCGTATCTATTCAGGGTAACCTCATTGGTGATGGATTAGTTGGTGATAATACTAAGTTTATTATGAGTCTTTATCAAGACACTCTAAACTCTATTTAATAGTAATATTTATAATTAGTTGTTATTGTAGTTCTATTCTTTTTTATTTATTTTGATGGAAACATATTTACATACTAAGACGTATATAACTATATACAAACAACAACTATAAAGGTAGATAATATGAAACATTTTCAAATATTAGCTTTATCAAGTCTTTTTGTTTTCTCTTGCGCTATGAATGCGCCAACTGCATCCGCTGAATCTAATGATTTTACATTAGGTAAAGTTCAATCTCAACTTTCAGAGGGAATGAGTTCATCGCAAGTAGTGAGTTTATTAGGATCTCCAAATCTAGTGACTAGCACGCAAGGTGGCGGGGAAGCTTGGACTTATGATAAGGTGTCTCAAGAATCTGAATCTTCTAGTATTTCAGGAGCAGGAGCAGGTTCAAGTGGAAACTTTTTTGGTATTTTTGGTGGTGGACGAAGCAAGAACTCTACTACAAGTAAAAATTTAACATTAATCGTTAAATTCAATGCAGATGGTGTGGTTTCTAGCTATAAATATCAAAGCATTAAATACTAAATGAAAAATATCTTTCTCCCTCTTTTTTTAACCACTAGCTTTTTATTAGTAGGATGCGGATCAGGTATGTCTGACCGTACTACCGCTGTAAAGCGAGCTATCGAAACAAGAGAATATAACGTTGATACTAAAGCATTAATAACTGCATCAGTAGGTGCCTTTCAAGATCTTGGTTATACCATTGATGTCCTAAACAGTGATTATGGATTAATTACTGGGAGTAGAACCCAAGGTACGCAAACAACCGAAGTGAATGATGGCACTGTCTTGGATGATATAGTTGCAGGGCTTTTTGGGTTTGATAATCGTTCTGATGATATTGTAATTACACCATTAAAGCTATCTGCGACTATTACTGTTAAAGAAATTTCTTCCGATCCTCTAATTTCATCATTGAGAGTAAATTTTGAAAGTGGTGGAAGAAGATACTCTGACTTATTTTTTAGATCTTTCTTTGCCGCTTTAGACCAATCTCTATTTCTAGATACAGCGACGGAAGAGTAGTAGTTAGTGTCAAAAAAGAAAATATTCTCACTATTTATTGCCGCAAACTTCTTATTAGTTAGTTGTAGCTCTTCTAGTTCTTCAAAGAAAAAAACTGTAGCAGCACAACGCGCTGTTGAAACAAGAGAATATGCTGTTGATACAAAATCATTAATGCAATCTTCTATTGGAACGTTTCAAGATCTTGGATTTACAATTGATACGATTAGCGAAGAATTTGGTTTAATTACCGCCAGTAAAGTAGAAAAGCCTAAAAAGAAAAAAAAATCGGATGCTGATAAAGCATTACAAGCACTTGCNCTTGTTGCTATTATTTGGTGGGCAGTTACTTCCGATGGAGATNATGACAAAGGATCTTCTGGTGGGGGCGGTGGCAAAACAACTGTTGTAAAGGATTACAAACTAACTGCCACACTTACAGTAAAAGCTATTTCAGAAACTGAACCTTTATCCTCATTACGAATAAATTTTGGAGGTAGTAAGAGAGAGCGCTCCATAGAATTTTTCAAAGAATTTTTCACAGCTATTGACAAGTCATTGTTCTTGGATGAAAATTTAGATCAAGCAAAAGAGATAGATTTAGAAACAGACAATTAACACCTTCTTATTTTTCAGATTTCTTCTTATACTTTATATCAATAATNATGCTAAGAAAAATCTCAACATATCTAGTACTTTTATTTCTTATCACAAATAGTATATTTGCATCAGCTGGTACAAAAAGCCATTCTGCTGAAATGTTAAACAGGGGAAGATATATTCCTATTGCAATATCAGATGACTTTTTAGTTACCGCTAAAACCTTTTCATCGCTTAGCTCAAGAACAGTAGATATCTATGAACTGTATAGCGGTGTTGATTCGATGGAAAAAACGGCAGAGTTAAAATCACCAAATCCATTACCTGGAGATGATTTTGGTTTTAGTATGGCAATACATAATAATTATTTGCTGATAGGAGCTCCAGGATCTGATAATGGTAATGGAGCGGTGTATTTATATCGTAAAGATTATGCAGGAGAGTGGGTAGTCGTAAAAACATTTGAAAATCCTAATGCAACGACAGATCCAAGCAAGTCTCAAAAGTTTGGATACAACGTTGCTCTAAATGATAAATATATTGCTATTTCTTCACCTTTTTTTAATGATGGAACGGTTTTTATATATGATTTTAACCCACAGTCTGAAAGCTTTAGCGATGCACGAACGACTCCATTTAAAGAAGTGGATGTTCGAAAATTAGGTGATGTTGAAGGNTGTTATGCTGCTGGTCCAGAAAAGTTCGGATTTGGAGTAACGATGTCATTGAAAAATAACAAACTCCTTATAGGGTCATTGAAAGATTTTGTTCATCTTGTTGAGTTTAAAAATGGAATTACTTTTGGTACTAATATTATATCTCCAGAGCAAGAAGATCAAAGCAACAATCTTAAAATGCGTTTNGGTCAATCTGTTTATGTTGGAGATTCGAGTATTTACATATCAGCTCTCAATCATAGTAATGGGCAAGGAAAGGTATTTGTTTATCCTTATATCGATACAAATAGTAAAACAGATGAAAATCCTTGGACAAATTTCTACACTATTCAACCAACAGATTTAATAGAAAATAGTTATTTTGGATATCGATTTAGCGAGNTAAATAATCAACTAATAATAAGTACATTTAACCAGTCTGATTTATATGTTTATAATAAAAACGAATTAAATAACAGATTTATATTAAATGATGTGATTGAAAACAATAATTACGATAGTTCGCATTATTTTGGTAGAAATGTTGCTTTAATTGATGATGCTCTCATTACAGATGCATATTATGCTGATGAGCTAGTATTGTATAATAATCTATCAACCAGTAGACAATCTTTTCAAAATTTATCAACCAAAGGTCCAATTCAATCTATTACTNGTAAAGTAGAATGTANTGGAGGCACTGCAGGGTCTTATGAATGTAATAATATTGATTTGATGTCATTCATGGATAAAACTGAAATTGGTGGAGGAAATACCACCAGTTTAAATGATATATGGGGTTGGACGGATTCTGTTACAAATAAAGAGTATGCAATTGTTGGAATGAGTAATGGTACATCTTTTGTGGATGTTACTTCACCAGATAATCCTATTTATATCGGAAGATTAGCAACGCATAGTAGTAATTCTACATGGCGCGATATTAAAGTATACAATAATCATGCATTTATTGTTTCTGAGGCTAGTGGACATGGAATGCAAGTTTTTGATTTAACAATATTACGAACTTTTAATAGTTCGCCCATCACATTTTCTGAGACCGCTCACTACGCCGAATTCGGTAATGCACATAACATTTTTATTAATGAAGATACAGGCTTTGCTTATGCCATCGGTACTAGTACTTGTGGTCCAGGTGGATTACATAAAACTTTCAAAAAAGGATTTTATGATCAGAATAATTTACTTAAACCTATTTTAACAGAAAGAGGTATGAAGCAATTTGGCTTCTTTCTCCCACAAGAACTACAGCGAGGACATGGACTAGGCTTTACACTAGACTTTGACTTTAAACAACCGCCAGTCGTCTATCCTACAGTTTTATTAGATGGTAAAAAAAATATTCTCACAATTGCTGGAGTTACGCTAGAAGTAGTCCACTCTCCCGGTGAAACTGATGATCAGATCATTATCTACTACGAAGATAAGGAAGTTGTATTCTCTGGCGATAACTACTACATGCGCTTTCCAAATCTTTACACCATAAGAGGAACCTCCTATCGCGATACTTATAAATGGTATAAATCTGTGGATGAAATGCGCGCATACAATCCAACATACTTGGTTAGCTCTCATGGGCCTTATTTATCAAATAAGAAAGAAGTACAAGAGCGTTTAACTATTTATCGTGATGCCATTCAATATATTCATGACTATGCANTTCGTGGGGCAAACAAAGGAAAAACACCAGATGAACTTGTTGATGAGTTCGTATATCCACAATTTTTTAAAGAAAATTTTGATTTACGTGAACAGTATGGAAAGGTTTCTTGGAGTATCAGAAATGTTTATAATGGGTATCTAGGTTTTTTTGATGGTAAAGCGGTTAATTTGGAACCTTTGTCTACAAAGGACCGNAGTAAAAAACTATTTAACATCATTGGATCTAAATCTAATCTTATATCTTTGATTAATAAGGCTATTAAAGATGATGANCTTCAATGGGCGGCTGAATTAGGACAGATAGGTGTTATCAANTTTCCAAATGATTCTGAAATGAAAAATCTTTATGCACAATCACTTGAAGAACTATCAGTCAAGGAGACTAATCCTATTGCTAGAAATTATTATCTATCAGAGGC